>DASUHB010000013.1 GCA_036273715.1 Gemmatimonadaceae bacterium | reverse complement strand
CTCGCCACGCGCGCGCCGAAGGCTCCCACTTCCCCATCGCCGCATCGAGCTGCGCCACCTCGTACGAGAAGCCGCGGCCGCTGCCGGCCTCGGCTTGCGCCAGCTGCAGCACCGTGTCGGCCTGCGCGGTATACCCATCCTCGATGAGCATCCGGGCGTACTCCTGGTACGGCGCCGGATCGTGCGGCGCATCGTGCCGCCACTGATCGAACGCGCGCTGCATCCCCGCGTGATCCCCCAGCGATCGATACGTACGCAGTTGCGCCGCGCGCAGCGCCGTGAGCCGCGGCGCGCGCGCAATCGCCGAATCGAGGATGGGGAGCAGCGAGTCCGATCGGCCGAGCTGCGCGTACACGCGCTCGAGTCCCAGCATCGCCGGCAAGGAATTCGGCGTCTGGGCGAGCGCCTGACGGTACGCCACTGCCGCCGAATCGTACTGATCGCGCGTCTCGAGGTCCTGTCCGCGGAGATACGCCGAGCCCACCGAATCCGGGTTCTGGGCGCGCACCCGGCCCGACGTTAGGCAAAGCGCGGCGAGGACCAGCGCTGCCGCGCTACGGCTGATCCGCATTGATCCGCTTGAAGTACTCGAGCACGGCGCGGCGTTCGTCCGGCGTCAGGCCACGGAGCTCGTTCCAGGTGGGCTCGCGGAATTTCTCCACCGTACGGCCGCTCGACACCGTGCCGGTCGTGATCGCGGTATCGACGCGCGCCGTCTCCGCCTGCCGCTTGCCCTGATCCTCGCGCTCGTTCTGCTCCAGCGTTAGGCCAGCGTCCAGCAGGCGGTGGAACAGCTGCTGCTGGCGTTGGAGCAGCGACGGATCCACGCGGCCGCGATCCAGCTGATCCGCGATCTGCCGCATCTCCTTGGCCAGCTCCGCTGCGCGCTGCTCGCCATTGCCGGCGTTGTCGACGCCGTTCGCAATCTCGCGCTGCCGCGCGGCCAACGCCCGCGCCTGCGCCATCATCTGCGCCGACGGCTCGGCGCCGGGCATGGGCATGAGCCCGGCCGACTGCGAGTTGAGCGCGCCCTGCTGTTTCGCCGCATTGCGCATCGCCTCGATCATCTCCGCAAACCCGGACGCCGATGATCCATTCGCCGCGCGTGCCCGGTCCTGCACCATGCTCGCCGCGGCGCGATTCAGCGCGTCCGCGGCGTCATCCATGTCCGACGCCATCTCCTGACCGGCACGCGCGCCGTCGGCCGAGCTGCGCGTTGCCGCTTGCACACGCTGGCTCGCGTCCGCCATCGCGCCCTGCGACTGCGCGGACACGTGCGCAGACTGTCGCGCGGCCTGGTCGAGCCGCTGCTGGATGCGTTGCACGCCCTGCTGCACCGCGCTCTGGTCCGCGCGCAATCCATCGGTCTGTCCACTGCGCGCGCGGTCGGCGAGCTGCTGTTGATCGCGCGCCAGTTGCATCGTTTCCTGGATCGAGCGATCGAGCTCGGACGTGACCTCATTCTTCCACTCCTGAATCTGCTGCTCGCGCGCATCCGCGAGCTGCTGCTGCACGGCGTCCATCTGTTGGGCCGCCTGACCGGCAGCGCTCGATCGTTGGGCGCGCGAGCCGCCGGATTGCTGGCCCTGCTGCGACTGCTGGCCTGGTTGCCCCTGCTGTCCTTGTTGGGCTTGCTGTCGTTGTTGCCCCTGTTGTCCTTGCTGCCCCTGCTGGCTCTGTTGTCCTTGCTGCTTCGCGCCCGGCCGTTGTTGGGCTTGATCGCTCTGCTGCGATTGCGACCCCGAGTCGCCGCGCTCGGGCGCGGCGCGCGCGACGGACGACGCAGACGAATCGGCGCGCTGCGGTGCGCCTTGCAACTTCTGCGGTCCCGACTGGGCCGAGTCCTGCCGCAAGCGCTTCTGTAAATCGCTGAGGTTCTGCGCCAGATCGCGCGAACGCTGGCTCAATTGCTGCGCCGTACGCGAGGCGGACGAGTCGCCGCGCGCGCCGCTCTGCTCGAGCGAATCGGCGAGCTGATGCTCGCCCTTCGCGATGTCGCGCGCCTCGTCGTGCAGCGTCTGCATCGAGCCTTCGAGCGCGGCGCGCTTGAGCATTTCCGCGCTTCGCTCGAGTTGTTCGCGCAGCTTCTGTTGGGCCTGGGCCAGGTTCTGCATGGCGCGCCGCGCCTGATCGGGCGACAGCTGCTGCGTCGCCTTGAGCACGTCGTCGAGCTGCTTCTGCAACTCGGGCGTGAGCGCGTCGCGCAGCATCTGTTGCGCGTCGTGCAGTTGCTGCGTGAGGGCGCTGTCCACCACGCCCGCGGCGCGGAGCTGCTGCTCGAGCTGTTGCGCGGTCTGTTGGGCCTGGCGGACGCGATCGGCGAGCTGCTGCTGCTCGCGGGCCAGCGCCTTCGCCTGCTCGGCGCTCTCGTACGACATGGCGCGCGGCGTCTGCGCGTCCCCGGCCGCGGAGGTTGCGTTAGGCTGTGACGACCCGGTGGATGGCGCCCGGTCGGCGCGCGACCGTGCCGCTTCGTCGGTCCGTTGGGCGAGGTCGCGCTCGTTGCGCGCGGCGGACGCCACTTCCGACGCGGTCGAATCCGCCAACGCGCGGGCGCGCTCCCGCTGCTCGGTGAGCGTCGGGACGCGCAGCACGATCTCGCGGCTGACGGTGGTCTGCCGCCACGGCGAGTTGTCGGTGGCGGCGGCGATGACGGACAGTGCGTCGCCGGGCCCGAGCTGCCGCGGCGCGAGATCGAGCGGCACGACGCCGGTCCACGCGGTCGCGTTAGGCGACGCGAGCTCCTGCGCCACCTGGGGCATCGACGTGCCGTCGGCCATGCGCCGCGTGGTGCGCAGCGTGATGTCGGCGAGCCCGTGGTCGTCCCCGGCCGTGAGCCGCAGCGCGACCTGCGCATCGGCGAGCACGATCGTGTCGCGCGCCGGCGCGACGATGTCGATGCGCGGCGCGGAATCGGCGACCACCTCGAGGTCCAGCGGCTGCGGCACGTCGGCGATGGCGCCGCGCTCGCCGGCGGCCGCCCAGGTCCAGTGGCCGCTCTCGTGCGCGACGAGGCGTCCGGCGAACGCGTGGCCATCCGGCCGCAGGCGCACCGTGTCCTTCTCGCGGGCGAGCGCGATCGCGTCGAGCATCGTGGATGCGCGTCCGCTGATCGCGAGCACGGTGCCGCGCGGCACACGGGCCGGCTCGCCGGTCGGGATGGTCTCGGTGGCGCGGCCGAGGTACGACGGGTAGATGGCGCGGATCGCGACGTCGCCGACGAATGGCCGGTCGGTGACGTGGACGACGAGCGTGTCGGTGCGGACGCGGCCGTCGGTGGCGACGATCGCGAGGTCGGCATCGAGCGGGCCTAACTCGGTGGCGGCCTCGCCGCCCGTGACGGGCAGGTCGAGCGTGCGCCAGGCGGAGCCGGTGGTGCGGACGTGGAGCTCGATGGCGACGCGGTCCTGCGCGCGGATGCGGAGCGGCATCTTGTCGCCGCGCATGATCTCGTGTGCGGCGTCCTCGATGACTAACGGAGGCAGGATGGTGCCGCGGAAGGCGCCGATGGGGTGGCGGATGGCGCGCCATCCGTCGGGCGCGGCGCCTCGCGCCGCGCCCAACACGGCCAGGCCGGCGACGGCGGCGAGGAGGGCGATCGCGCCACGGCGCAGCGCGGTGCGCTGCGCCGCGGGCGCGAGCGCCCCGCGGACACTGGCGAGGCGCGACCCCAGCGCCTCGGCCGCATGGCGGCCGAGGGCGCCGGCGTCGCGCACCTCGAGGGCCGCGCGCACCGACCCGCGCCGGAGCGAGCGCTCGCGCTCGATCGCCCGGGCGACGGCGTGCGACGACGCCGCGGCCCGCACCGCGCCGCGGGCCCACCAGCACGCGATGAGCGCCGCCACCACCGCCACGCCCCACGACGCCAGCGGCGCGCCCGGCCGCGTGATCCACCGCGCGCTGCCTAACGCAAGCGTGCTGGCCGCCAGCAGTACCGCCGCCGCCGCCACGCCAACGGCCACCCCCCGCGCCAGGATCGCGATGCCTAACCGCGACCGCTCGCGCCGCACCAGCCCCGTGACCGTCACGACACCGGCCGGCTGGTGACCGCGTACACGAACAGATTCACTCCCATGCGCAGCGCCGCTTCGTGCTTCGCCGGAGGATCGTGGTACACCGTCGTGTCCTCCCAGCCGTTCCCCAGATCGCACTGATAATCGTAGAACACCGCCAGCCGGTCGCCCAGGAAAATGCCCAACCCTTCCGCCGGCTTGCCGTCGTGCACGTGGATCTTGGGCAGCCCGCGCGGAAAATCGTACACGATGTGATAGATCGGATGCGACAACGGCACGTCGACCAGCGGCCGGTCGGGAAACACGCGCTTGATCTCCCGGCGGAAGCTCGCGTCCATGCCGTAGTTGTCGCTGAAGTGGATGAAGCCGCCGCGCTCCAGATACTCGCGCAGCCGCGCCACTTCGGCGTCGCTGAAATGAATGTTGCCGTGGCCGGTCACGTGGATGAACGGATAGTCCCACAACCGGTCATCCATCAGCGTGATGCGCGCTTCGGTGCGCTCGACCTTGAGCGACGTCCGCGTCCCGATCGCCTCGAGCAAGTTAGGCAGGCTCGACGGATTGGCGTACCAATCGCCGCCGCCGTCGTACTGCAGCCGCGCAATGGTCATGCGCAGGCCGTCCTCGGCGGCGGAAGACGCCGGCGCGGGGCGCGCCGCGCGCCCCGCGCCTAACGAGACGAGACCGGCACACAGGATGAAGGCAATGCGTCGCATCGGCATGCACCACTCACGGCAACTGGTCAGACGCGCGCGCTACTCCGGCTCGTGCGCCAGCCGGTACGCCGCGTTGCGGGCAAGCCCGTGCTCTTCCACCAAGGCACGCGCCACATCACGGGCGCTCGCCCCGCCCTCTCGCAACACGCGCGCCCGCTCGCGCGCCGCGCCCTCATCGGGTGACGACGGAGCACGCCCCGCGAGCACGATCACCACTTCGCCCCGGGGCGGCGCATCCGCGTAGTACCGCGCCAGCTCCGCTACCGTTCCCCGGCGCGTCTCCTCGAACTGCTTCGTCAGCTCCCGCGCCACCGCCGCCTCCCGCTCCCCCGCGCCATGACGCTCGAGCTCGGCCAATGTGTCGGCGACCCGCCCCGGCGCTTCGTACACCACGGCCGTGTGCGTCAACGAAGCAATGGCCTCGAGCGCGTCCGTGCGCTCATGCCCCTTTCGCGGAAGAAATCCAAAAAACGTGAAGCGATCGACACCCAATCCCGACGCGACCAGCGCCGCCAACAGCGCCGACGCGCCGGGCACCGGCACCACGTCGATGCCCGCGTCGATCGCCGCTCTCACCAACCGCGCACCCGGATCGGAAAGCAGCGGCGTACCAGCGTCGCTGATCAACGCGAACGACTCGCCGCCCGCGAGCCGGTCGAGAATGCGCGGCGTTTCTCGCGCCTCGTTGTGTTCGTGATACGACGCGAGCGATGTCTGGATCTCGTAGTGGTCCAGGAGGTGACGCGAGTGCCGGGTGTCCTCCGCCAGCACCGACGCGACCGATCGCAACACGTCCACCGCGCGCGCCGAAAAATCGCCGAGGTTCCCGATCGGCGTGCTCACCACGTACAGGCGTCCCGCAGACGACGTCACGACGATCGGGTGGCTGCTCGGAGAGTTGGTCCTGCGCCGGCCGCACGAACCAGCGCATGGTCATTTCAGTCTAAGCGCTGCGCAAACAAAAAGCCCGGTCCTGGAGGATTTCCAAGACCGGGCTCTCATGTCTGACTGCCGTTACGCGTTCAGCCCTGCTTCAGGGACGCGGTCTCCGACACGGCGTACTTCTGGAATTTCTCCGAGAGCCGCGCCTTCGGCACCGCACCGATGACGGTGTCCACCAACTTGCCGTTCTTGAAGAAGAGAATCGTCGGGATCGACCGGACGTTGAAGCGCATTGCCGTTTTCTGATTCGCGTCGACATCCAGCTTCGCGACCTTCGCCTTGCCCACGTACTCGACGGCTAGCTGATCGAGCATCGGAGCGATCGCGCGGCACGGGCCGCACCACGTCGCCCAGAAGTCGACGACCGCCAAGCCCTCGTGCTTCTCTATCTCGTCCTCGAACGTGGTATCCGTTACCGCCAATGCATTCGACATGCTGCCCTTGCCTCCGCCGTGTATTTTCGCCCGTCGCGAATCTACTGTGTAGTTTATCGTTGTGCACCCGCACCAACCACCGATGCCGTCTCCGACACCAGCTCACGCAGACCGAACGCGCATTGCTCACATTGGCATTGCCGTGAGCGCGCTCGATCAGATCCTTCCGTTCTATCGCGACATCCTCGGACTCGAGGAAGTCCCGCTCGATGACGCCGACGGCGCACGCATCGCCGGACTATCCGCCGGCGACTCTCTCGTCGAGCTGCTCGAAGCCGCCCGAAAAGATTCACCGATCGCCACGTTCGTGGCGCGCCGCGGACCCGGCATCCATCATATTTGCTTTGCCGTGCCGGACCTCGACGCTACGCTCGACCGCTGTCGAACGGCGGGGGTCCGGCTCATCGACGAAACGCCCCGCATCGGCGCCGAGGGGAAGAGAATTGCTTTCCTCCACCCCAGCGCGACTGGAGGCGTCCTTATCGAACTGACCGAATATTAAACGGGTGAACGGGCGGCAGCGTTCCCACCCGCAGCCATCACGAGGCGGCGCAGAGATCCTTGAGCGGCTGCAGCTCGACGTCCTGGATGAACCAGCGATCGCCACGTCCCTTCACGGCGGTGAACTTGGACTCGCGAGCCAGTCGGCCTTTCGTGAGCGTCACCGACAGCACGCGCGAGCCTTTCTCGCCGGAGACCTCGCTCATTACGGCGTACGAATCGTGTGTGACGTAGCACTCCATGATCAGCTCGCGCTTTTCGAGCTGTGAGTGATCCACGACGTCGCGCGCCGGTCCATCGTTGGTGCCCCAGATGAGCGCCATCGCCTTGAGATCCTGCGCGTGGGCGGCGGCAAGAAATTGCTGGACGGCCTGGCGGGGAGAATCCGCGCCGACGACGTTGGTCGAGACGCCGGTCGACGGCTGCTGTTGCGCGGCGCTGCTGCACGCCACGAGGAAAACGAGGACTGCTGCCAAGCGCTTCACGATGTGACTCCGAGTGAAAGTGGTGCGAACCAACGCCAACTAGTCAATGCGAGCGAATCATCAGCGGCTCTACATCAACGTCGACCACGTGGCGACGCTCCGGCAGGCACGCAAAACCGATGAACCGGATCCGATTGCGGCTGCCTTACTGTGCGAGGACGCGGGCGCAGAAGGAATCACGGCGCACCTTCGCGAGGACCGTCGCCACATCCATGACGACGACATCCGCGGTCTCGCCACAAACATCCGAACCGTCCTCAACCTCGAGATGGCACTCACCGACGAGATGCTCGGCGTCGCGACCGCGCTGCGGCCGTACCAGGTGACCCTCGTTCCCGAACGGCGACAGGAGGTGACCACCGAGGGCGGCCTCAATGTCGACCAGGATCCCAAGCGGCTGGCAGACGGCATTCTCAGACTGAAACGCGCCGGGCTGCGAACGAGTCTCTTCATCGATCCTGACCTGAACGCGGTAAAGCGCTCACACGAGTTGGGGGTGGACGCGATCGAGTTGCACACCGGCGCCTATGCGTTGGGCGGCGGCGAACAAGCGCTCGACGCCTTGAGACGTGCTTCGACCCGCGGCGCCGAGTTGGGTCTGGCCGTTCACGCCGGACATGGGTTGACGGTGCGGAATGTCGGTCCAGTCGCGGCGATCCCGGAGATAGAAGAACTGAACATCGGTCACTCGATCGTCAGTCGCGCGATCTTCGTCGGGATGGCGGAGTCGGTACGCGAGATGCGTTCGGCCATGCAAGCCGCGCGGTCGCGTTGACCTAAGTGCTCGATCGTCCCTAACTTGCTGCCCCCGGCATCTTCGCGATTGGAGCCTGCATGAGCTCGTCGGTTCGCGTCCTGGATTTCTTCGTCGTCGAAGCCACGGAGTACATCGATCAGATGGACGCGCTCGTCGGCGCTGCGCGCCCGGGGAGCGCGTCGCCGGATGTCGATGCGCTCGCGGCGGCGGCACATCGGCTTCGGGGCAGCGCGACCATGGCGCGCCAAACGGCGATCGCGGCGGTCGCGGCGGGGGTCGAACGGGTGGCGCGCGCACTGCGCGAGCGGCGGTTGGTCTGGGACGCGGCATCGAGCGCGGCGCTGGTGGCGGCGGTGGACGACCTGCGATTGCTGGTGCGGGGCGTGCGCAGCTGGAGCTCGCTCGAAGAGCAGCGGGCCCGCGCGCGCGGCGAGGAGCTGGCGCGGTTTGCGCCGCCGGGCGCAACGCCGCAGACGGCCGGCCGGACCGTTGCCTCGCGCAGCAACTTCCTCGGCGCCGAAACGCTCGAGTTGGCGCGTGCGCTCGATGCGCTCGGACCTGGGGCGAGTCCCGCGGTGATCGGGTCCGCAACGGAGCGAGTGCGTGCGCTGCGCGGCGTGGCCGACGTGCGGGACATGCCGCCATTGCCCGAAGTCATGGAGGCACTCGAGAACACGCTCAAGTCGATGGAGATTGCGGGCGCAGCGCGTTCATGCGGACCGAAAGAAGCCGCGTTGTTCGCCGCGGCGGCCGCCGTGCTGCGACGCGTGTCGCGCGATATCGCGGCGACCGGCCGGCCGGCGACGAGCATGGGTGAGATGGTGGCGTTCGAGTCGGCGCTGTCGGCGGTGGCGGACGAGAGCGGGCGCGCCGACCGGATCATCCCGATTGCCGAGCTCTTTCCCGGCGACGGCAGCTCGGGAGTGGTATCGGCGGCGACGCATCCGCCGACGACGCCGGCCGAGCGGTTCCGCCTCGAGGTGGTGAGTCTGGCCGAGCATCTGCGCGGGGTGGTGGCCGAGGCGCGCTCGCACGGCGGCGGCGACCAGCGGGACCGGCTGTCGCGCGATGTGCGCAACGCGGTTCGTGCGTTAGGCGCGACGGCGAACAGTTTTGGCGAAAAGCTGGTGGCCCGCTTCGCCGCCGAGTGGAGCACGCGGGCGTCGGCGCTGGAAGCGAGCGCGCTGGCGGCCGTGGACGCGGCGGCGGCGTTGTTCACCAACCCCGACCTGAGCGCGGCCGACATCGCCCGGGGGCTGGAGCGGTTAGGCAGCGGCGCCTCGCCGGTGCGGCCCACGCCCCTGGCATCGCCGGCGCAGCCGGCGCCGCCGCGGCCCCGACCGCCGGCCGCAGGCCCGGCGCCAGCCCCGGCTCCCGCCGCTCCGGCGCCCGCGGGCGCCATGCCTAACGCGGCGGCGCCGACGGCCGGTGCGGCGCGCGGCCGCGTCCGCACGCCGACGGGACCGGCGCTGCGCGCCCTGCTGCAGGACGGCCTGACGGGCCTGAGCACGCTCGAGACCACGCCGTTGAGCCAGCCCGCCGAGCTCCCCGACGCAGACGTGGTGCCGATCGAGTCCCTGCTCTACCGCGGACGCAGCGCGCTGGCGCGGGCGGCCGAGCTGCGGGAAGAGATTCGCAACCAGGGTGACGCGCCACCGCGCGACATCGTGCAGGAGTTGTTCGATCTGATCGACCTCGCGCTGGTCGAGTAGCAGGCGTGCTCGAGGATCACTGCCGGTGAAAATCGGATGGCGGAACGTGCTCGGCATCCTGCTGAGCATCGGCTTGCTCTATTGGGCGTTCCACGCGGTGGACTTCGGCCGCGTCGTGGAGCATCTGCGGAACGCGAATCTCTGGTATTTCGCGGGCGCGACGATCGCCGGGACGGCGATTTTCCCGCTGCGGGCGCGGCGGTGGCGGCCGATTCTGGCGAGCGTGGCGCCGGATCTTCCGTTAGGCATCCTGTGGCGCGCGACCGCCATCGGCATGATGGTGAACAACGTCGTGCCGGCCCGCGCCGGCGAGCTCGCCCGCGCCTACGCCCTCACGCAGGAGACCCCGCGGGTCGGGTTCTCGTCGTCGCTTGCATCGCTGGCGGTCGACCGCGTGTTCGACGCGTTCGTGGTCCTGATTCTGATGCTGGCGGCGATGCTCGACCCGGCCTTTCCGCGGCAGCACCTGGTCGCCGGCAAGCCGGTGGTGACGTGGATGGTGGGCGGCGGCGTCCTCGTCGCGATCGCCGTCTTCGTGCTGTACTTGGTGGTGTTTTTCCCCGATCGCGTGATTCGATTGTTCGAGCTGTTTTCTCGCCGGGTGGCGCCGCGGCTCGAACGGCGCGGCGTGGAGGCGCTCGCCTCGTTCGCCTCCGGGTTAGGCGTGTTGCGGCACCCGTGGCGCTTTCTGGAAGTGCTGTTCTGGGCGGTGCTGCACTGGCTGGTGAACGGCCTCGCGTTCTGGTTGGCGTTCCAAGCGGTGGGCATCGCGGCGCCGTTCAGCGCCGCGCTCCTGGTGCAGGGCTTGATCGCGATCGGCGTGTCGGTGCCGAGTGCGCCGGGATTCTTCGGCGTGTTCGAGTACGTTGGCCAGCAAGGCCTCGGCTTGTACGGCGTGGACGCCGCGCGGGCGACCAGTTGGGCGGTGGGATTTCACGTCCTGACGTACATCCCGATCACGCTCATCGGCATCTATTATTTCGCCCGGTTAGGCCTGCACTTCCGCGACCTGTCGCGCGCCAATGACGGCGACACGGCGGACGCGACGCGCGGCGAGGAAACGCCGGGGGCGGCGGCCGGCGAGCGCGCCGGATGAGCACGGCGGCACGGCTCGTCGCGCACGCGAAACTGAACCTGCTGCTCCACGTGTTCGACCGGCGGCCCGATGGCTACCACGAGATCGGCACGTGGTACGTGCGCCTTGCGTTAGGCGACGACGTCATGGTGCGCGTGGCGCCGGGCGGACGAACCATCGATTGCCGGGGCGCCGACGTCGGTCCGCCGGAGCGGAATCTCGCGCTGCGCGCCGCCGACGCGTACGCCGGGGCCGCGCGGTGGCCCAAAGGGTTCGCGATCGAGATCGAGAAGCGGATCCCGGTCGGCGGCGGGTTGGGCGGCGGAAGCGCCGATGCGGCCGCGGTGCTCCGGGCGCTGGACGCGCTCGCGCCGGCGCCGTTGGGCACCGCGCGGCTCGCGGCGATCGGCGCGCGGTTGGGCAGCGACATCCCGTACCTCGTGTCGACGCACCCGGTCGCCTTCGCCACCGGCCGCGGCGAGCTCCTTAAACCGATGCCGTCGTTAGGCGAAGCGCACGTCGCGCTCGTCTGTCCGCCGTTCGGCGTCGCCACCGCCCATGCGTACGCCTGGCTCGACGCCGATCGGGCGGCCGGCTGGCAGCCAACGCTGGCCGGCTACGGCAATTTCAGGGGATGGACGTCGTTTCCGCGCGATCCGAGCAACGACCTCGAGTCACCGGTGAGCCGTCGGCATCCCGAGATCGCGCGATACATCCAGGGATTGCGCGACGCGGGCGCGCAGAGCGCGGGCATGTCGGGTTCCGGTTCGACCGTGTTCGGTGTGTTCGACTCGGCGCCCGATGCCGCGTCGCTCGAGCGCAGCGTGAACGCGCCGGTCGTGCTCACGCAGACGCTCGCGCGCATCGATGCGGTGCATGTGATCGACTGATGCGCGGCTTGCGCGCTTGAGTCGATCACAGCAGTCGTGTAGGTTAGAACGGTTTGCTGCCCCCTCGTCCAATGGCAGGACATCGGACTTTGGATCCGAGAATGGTGGTTCGAATCCACCGGGGGCAATCCCTGCGCCGCCTTTCCCTTCCCGCCTAACTGTCGTGTTCTCAATGCGTTACCGCGCTGCGAGCGCGACGACGGCGCAGCGCGATCGGCGACTGGTGCGGAAACTGTACCGGAGGCCGCCGCAGACGCCGCCGCGACCTGCTCGGTATTGGCGCGCGCTGCGCGGCGGATCTCCGTGGCCTTCGGCCGATACTTCGCGTAGTCGCGGAACATGGTGCTCACGTCGGCGTGGCCCAGGTTCTCGGCGATGAGCGTCGGATCGTCGCCCGCCTGCAAATGCCGGATCGTGAAAGTGTGGCGACACTTGTGCGGCGCGTACCCCTCGGGGATCGGCACATTCTTCGCCCTGAGCGCCGCGCACGTCTCGCGGAAGAGCTCGCGTGTGTGGTACTCGCCGAGAGTGAACAGCAGGCCCAACGGGTGCACGTTGGCGGTGTTCACGTACGCCAGAACCACCGGCCAGAACTCCGGATCGATCACCGCCTGTCGATCGCGATACACGTTCTTCGAGCCGTGCGCGAATACGATGCGCTCGTCGGTGTTCAGGATGTCAATCGGCCGCATGGCGCGGATCGCCGGCAGCTCGAGGCCGCCACCTTCCGCGAGCGCCGCGAGTGCCTTCATGCGTGCGTCGGGCATCGCGTGCACGAGCCGCAGTACGTCCTCGATGCGCGCGATGTGGGGTTGCTCGCGCTTCACGCGCTTGGCCTTGCTCACGGTGTCCATGAGGCCCGCCGGCACGAGCCGCGCCTCGGCCAGATAGGCAAAAATAGCGGTGAATACTTCGTGATGGCGCCGGCGATTCGAGTTGCTCCCGGGCAGCGCCTCGAGCACGCCCTTGATGTGCACCGAGTCCGCGACGACCGACCGCATCGCCGGCCGGACACTGCCCTGCTCATCGAGCGGGAAGAGCGCTTCCGACCACCGCGGATACTTCCGCACCGACTCGCCACGGTGGCGCTGGGCGATCGTCTCGCGCCACTTGGTCACCGCCGGCGCCAGGTCCACGTCGTCGAGCCGCGCGCGGAGTTGGTCTAACGTGCCCGCGATGAAGTGGTCGTAGAGCGCCGCCGCGGTGCACCGGCCCGCGAGCACGCCGTCGATGAGATCCCAGCGCCGTTGCCCTTTGTCGCCGAGCACGGTGAACATGGACTCGATCGCCTCGGCCGTCCCGCGATCGCGCACGCGGGTCGAGACGTGCACGTATGCGCCGTCGCGCGTGCGAATCGTGAACCAGAACCGAGAGGACCCGCCCCTGAGATAGACCATGTGGGTCAGCCTGCTCGCTTGAGTCGCCCAACCTTGTGGTGATCGCGCCAAGCCGCGAGCTCGTCGGGGTCGAACGCGATGATCGGCTTCGTGCCCTTCGTCCCTTCCTCGACGCGGGCGGGCGGATACACAATGCACGGAACGACGCGCCGCGCAACCCACCGCTCGAGCGTGCGCGGCGAGACCCCGAAGAACGACGCGGCGCGCGGAAGGTCCCACGCGTCGGGGCCGTTAGACGCGGGCTCGTGAGCGGTGAGAGGCGGCGCGTCAGGCACGTGCCACCGCCTGCCCGAGCGAAAGCCCGCCGCGATGCACGCGCAGCGTGTACGGCAGCGCTTCGCGCTCGACGATGCGGCCGTTCTGCCAAGTTAAGTTGATGCGCTGGCCCTCACGGCCGCCGTACGACCGTGACTTCATGAGGCTCACGCCCATCGTGTTCGGCTCGAGCGCGGTGTGCGGTTCGCGATCGCCGCGACGTGCCGCCGCGATGAGATCCTTCCATGCGTCGAGATCGTCCGGGCCGGCACCCTCCGGCGGTCCTAACAGAGGCCGAAAGAGTCCGAGCATGCCACTTGCGACCTGGCGCTTGTGCCCGCCGTTGAGCACGTGATTGTCCCGCAGGGGCGCGTACTTCGAGAGCTGGTCATGCGTCGCGCGGAGCGCCTCCTGGTTCGCTTGGGACATGGCGATGATCAGCAGGTTGTGCTGTTGCGCGAGTTCGAGCGCGGCGCGGTTCACGGCGACGCTTTCTTCGTAAAACGATTTGCGTTGCCCCTGTGCCGTCCCCAGATGGTCGATGTGATCGATCACGAGCGCGTCCGCCCCGAAGTCCTTGGCGGCCCAAACTGCCTTGCGGAGGGAATCGACGGTCACGTCGCCCGCCGCCCCAATGAGCACACGAGAGCAGAACGGCTCTCGAATCTGAGCGTACACCTGTTCGGCGACACGTTCTCCGAGCTCCTTCCCATCCTCGCGCGCGTGGAAATCGCCACTGAGAATCATCCCGGGGTCGATGCCTAACGACAGGCAAGCCAAGTACGTGCGGAAGGTTTTTGGCTTCTGCTCGAGAGGCAGCACCGCGATCTTTCGACGAGCATCCGCCCAACGGAGGGTGCTCGACGCGATGAAGACGCTCTTGCCCATGCCGGAGAAGCCGACGACGTAGTGCAGTTGCCCGGGCGCCATGCCACCGTAGAGCGCATCGAGCGCCGCCCATGGCCACCGCAGGTACGACTCAGGGTGTCGCTCAAGATCGATCACCGCGTCCGCGATCTGTTCCGTGGCGTCCGCGGCGGGGTCCGGATGCACGCCACCCCAGTGGCACTCCTGCATCGGCACGCGGCACGCCGTGCACCAGTCTTGGAGCTCCGTGTTCGCGGTCATGCGCACACCTTGGCCGGGCCAGCGCGCGTCACCTGCTCGCCGAGTGGTGTCAGCTCCCCGTGACGCGCGAGCGGGCCGGCGTACTGCGCGTGGCGTTGCGCGAAATCGGTCAGTTTCGCGAAGCGCTCGCTGCCAGTCGCTCGCATGGCATCGAGATAATTCGCAAGCCGCACGCCGATCTCTTCACTCGTGATGCCGGCGCGCTTCAACGGTGCGAGGGCGTGCGCCGCTTCGCCGAACGGGAACGAACCGGGGCCGTTCCGTTTCTCCCATGCCACCGCCGCCGGGGTGAGCCATGTGTCATGCGTCGGGGCAGTAGCAGCGGCGCGCCGTTGGGGTCGCCGCTTTGGACTTCGGTGCGATGACGAACTCTCCACTCCTCCACTCCACACCACACCATGGGGGCCCTGTGTGGGGCCCTGTGTGGGGCCCTCCGATAGGCCCTCCGATAGGCCCTCAGATGGGCCCTCCGATGGCGGGTTAGGCGAAGTCACTTCGCGCGTCTCTTTGAGCGCGGCGCCGTCGTTGAACCACTCCGAGTAAGTGGCCCGGAATTCCGCAACCAGCGGCGAGCGTGGAAGCCCAGCGATCACTCGGTGTACGTGGGCACGGTGGGTTGTGTTCGTTGGCGCGAAGCTCGGCTCAAAGCGAAAGCCGTTCTTCAGCCACAACAGGCGGCCGTCGCGCTTGAGCCATCCGATCGCCGTGAGTTCAGTCAAGGCACGCTCGACCTCGTCGCGCGCCAACCCAGTCTCGACCTCGAGCTGCTCGCCGAACAGGACCCCGATGCCGAGCGCGCCCAGCGCGAGTTTCAACGTGACGAACATGAGCCGCGCTGAAGGCGTCAGGCTCTGATAGTCCTGGTCGTCAAGCAGGACCCTATGGAGCGGCCGGTACTCGCCGCGGTGATTGCTCATTCGACGAGCCCCTGCGCACCGTGCCGCTCCACGCCGCTCGACCGAGCTCCGATGACCTCACCGGCCCAGGCGAATGGATCGACCGCCGTGCCGTCCGTAGCATCGGCGGCGAGCCGCTTCACCGCGGCTAACGCGGCGTGATCTGCCTCCGCCTGCGACATCGCCAACAGCCACGCGAGCCTGCCGCTGCAGTCGCCTCTTGATTCCCGCCCATTGCGCTCGTACATTGTTCGTTACCAAGTGAAGTTTTTCTGCGGCCACCCGGGCTCGACCGGGTGGTCGTTTTGCATCATCGCCGCCTCCGTTGTGGATCGTCGTCGTCTCTGCGTGCTGCCGGCCACCGCCCGCGAGCGGGGCCGCACTTGCGTTAGGCTGCTTGGTTCGCCCTGAACTCGCTCGCCTTGTACTCGTCGATTGATGTGGCCAGTACGAACCACCGGCCGAAGCGCAGCTCCCCGACGATCTTGCCCGATTCGATCCGCCGCCGCAGTCGCTCGCGCGAAATTCCAAGGCGCCTGCAACCGTCAACGGCGGGGAGCCATGCAGGACACTCGGCAACTTGAGAACTCATTTTGATCCGCCCTGTGGATTGTTCTGAACTTTCGGCACGCTCGACGTGGGTATATGAACATGAATCCCGAGGTGCTTCGCAAGGCCGCCAGCGCACGAGTTCCACGAAGTTTGTTGACTGCTCGGTCAGTGTTGTCACACGGTTAGGCATATTTATGCCTAGCGAAACATTCTTGAGGGGACTCTGTAGAGCGCTGCCGCGAGGCACTATCAGTTTGCGGCGTCGGTTAGCTCGGCGAGCTCGATCTGCACCAAGTTGTCATCGAGCGACCGACTCTTGATTCTTGAGAAGGCGAGCGGGACGGCGTCCAACGTGCAACCGAATGTGATCTCGGTATGGGCGGAGTAGCCGTTCAGCATCTCACGAAGTTCGCCGACGGTGATTCGGCTTGCTTTCTCTCGGTCGGTTTGCTTGACGCTACCCACCAGCTTCTCGACGACAAAGGGCGCGAGCTGCTGTACTTCCAACAATTCGGCCAGCGCGGCCTCCGGCATCTCCGCCCACTCGTACGGCGCCTCGATGAGCGTCTCAACGCCGTTGCCGACGCCGTCGTCGTCGCGCGTGCAACGCAGCAGAGCGAAAGAAGGTCTGATCTCCTCGACAACCCACTCGCACCTGTCACGCCCGGTAATCCGCCGCGTATTTGACTCGGTCATTCGTTGCAGCCCTCGGGGCACTTCCACCATCCGCGCGGATACCGCCCGCCGTGCAGAACCGGTGGCTGCCACGCGTGACCGCAGGAAAGGCAGCGGTACCAGGCGCTGCTGTTCTCTACGTTGAGGGCTTCGATGCCGGATTTCGCAAGCGCGCCGGGCGTCATGGTCCCGACACGGGAGCGCCTCACTGGGAATGCGCCGGTAACGCTGCAACTTATTTCGTCGGGGTCAAGCATCGCGCTCTGCTTGCGGTCAAAGGGTCCGGAACAGCTAGCCAATCAGCGCGTTAAGGGATCTGTGGGTTGGGCCGATGGTAAGGCAGGCGAAAGGGCGCAATCTGATGTGTCGGGTCGGAGGACTTGCGGTGAAATCAGGTCGATGCCTATGTTGTTAGGCGCGCTGCATCCCATCGCACATCACACTGCAACCCGTGCCGAAGTAATGTGCGATCAATTGCTAACGGCCACAGTTAGAACTCAATAGTTGCTCTCTAACTGAAGCAACATGACATCTTCTCCGCTTATTCCGCGATTCCGACTAAGGGACACCTCATCATACTGACCTTCCGGTCTAGGAGGCGCGACTATGAGTCCATGCCGTCTGGTACTCGCTTGCACGGTTTTTCTGGGCTGCGGATTTGCTGAGCTAGGCTGCCACGGACTGGGTGGAAGCGGCGTTAACCAGGCTCCAGCGCCCGTTCAAGCTTCCGTTTCATCTCGCGGTCCAAATTGGGTCATCTCGCTAGGGGCGTGTCGCGGTGACCTCAGCTCTAAGGAGCCTTGCCTCGGCGCGATTACTCTGCTTGCCGAGCTAGATAGCACACTAAGGTCGCAGGAGTCGAAGGAACTGCCTTCTCCGGCTCCCTTCGCAGAAGATTCCACGCTCGAGGGCCCCGACGCACTGTTGCGTGGCTTGACGGTGTCGCTGCGCCAACAGGACACGAGCTCAAACAAGTAACACCGTTGCCTCGTGCAACCTTTCGATGTCCGTCGGGGCGGTCGGTCATGTCATTGGCACGAAGGATTTCCCGCCGGGAGTTCCGGCAGATGTGCGTTCAGACCCCAAGAAAGGAGGGAGCATGAAACGCCTTGCAATTAACACGTTGGCCATCCTAACCATTGCGGCTGGCGGATCACTCTTTGTGATGACGCCGGCAGCGTCGGCGCAGGCGGGCGGAACGTGTCTCCACGATTGCTATTGCTGTAGCGGGCCCACATGTCATTGCTGTGGAGTATCTGGCGCCCAGTGCACTGCACAGGGTTGCGCTTGCAAGTAGAAAGGAAGTCATGAGCGCAACGGCGACGGACGTTCTTTGACGAGCGGCGCCGTTGCGTTTGCCCAGTTAGGCTTTCCAAGAAGGAAAGAAGAGTCGCTCACAATACCAGGCACTTTGGCGCGTTAATACTCTTCGCTCGACCCGTTTGCTGTCGCCCGCCACTTGAGGCGCGGCGAACGATGCCTTCAGTGCAAACGCGTTCTTGGGCTACACGCTCGGAACTGCAAAGCAGCAAGGTCGCCCACCTATGAAGGAATCAGGCTTTCTGATGACTCCACGAGAGGACCGATGAAACCGAATTTCATTTCCAACTTGCTGACCGGTACTCTCACTGTTTGTGCACTCTTCGTTACTGTTGCGGTCGCTCGGCGAGAGTTCTTCGCGACGGACACTGCGCCTACCATGCAACCGAAGCGCATCGACCATTGAGAAGGCCTCGCTTCGACGGGGCACTTGCAAGGTGCAGCAACGGCGCCCATCAAGGTTGTCGAGTTCTCGGATTTTCAGTGCCCATACTGTCGCGAGATGCACGGCATACTCCAGCAATTGCTTCAATCGCATCCTGGTCAGGTTGCAGTAGTCTATCGTCACTATCCGCTTTCAATACATCCCTTCGCGCGCGCCGCCGCAGCTGCGGCCGAGTGTGCAGGCCGCCAGGGAAAGTTTCAAGAATACGCGGATCTCCTGTTCAAAGAGCAGGACTCTATCGGGGTGACGAGCTGGCAGACATTTGCGCAGCGAGTCGGTGTTCCCGACACCGTAATGTTTCACACGTGTCAGTCCGAAAAGGACGTTCAGGATATTATCGCAACTGACCTCGCCGCCGGAGATCGGATAGGCATTACTGGTACTCCGACCATTGTTATCCGTAATGAAAGAGTAAGCGTGGTACTGCCTCTTGATTCACTTGAGAAGTGGGTCAGACGAGTCCAGGCTTCGGGAAAGTAGGCGGCCGATCCGAGTGAGCGCCCTGGGGCGCACGCTCGCTCGAGAACCTAAAGCCGCGATGAGGGGACGTTGCCGCTGGTGTGATTGCGCTTGGCTGAGACGGGTACAGCGTTAGGACAGCTCACCGCATGCGAGATGACCAAACGCCTATGATGACCAGCAAACAGAAGTGCGATCTGGGAGTCCGACGATGATGGGCGGGCTCTGGCGTGACACTCGAGTTGCGATTCGGTCGCTCTTCCGCAATCGAGGGCTGACGACAGTTATTGTCTTGTGCTTAGGTATTGGCATTGGCGCAAGCACCGGGATCGTGGCCGTCGTCAGCGCGGTAATCCTGCGAGTTCCTCCGTTAGTACGCGACCCATCCGGGTTATTTCGCGTACATGTGACTCGGCGAGCGGGGAACCTTCAGACCGAGGCGAGCGCCAGCCTATCCTACCCTGACTTTATCGACCTAAGTGCTACCCGGCACATCTTTGCTGACCTTGCAGCATTCGCCACCGTGGATCTGGACTTCGCTCGCGGGGAAGACGCTCGGCGATTGCACGGCATCTTGGTCACCGCAAGATACTTTTCTCTTCTCGGTGTTCACCCGGCGGTTGGACGCTTTTTCAGCGCTGAGGAGACAACTTCACGTGCGCTATCCAGAGTCGTTGTGCTCAGCCATGCATTCTGGCTACGTCAATTTCTCGGGGACAGCGCCGTAATCGGTAAGACAGTCACTTGTGCTGGCCTAGACTTCGTTGTGATCGGTGTGGCACCAGGCGACTTCGCGGGTGTCGATCCAGGGGCAGTAGACATTTGGGTACCGATGGCCGCGGCAAACGACGTGATGCCCGGGTTTCCCTGGCTCGAAGCGCGATTCGCGAGCTGGCTCGGCATTGTTGGGAGACTTTTCCCCGGCGTCAGCAAGTCCGCAGCCACCTTGGCTGCGTCAAGCGCCTTGGCTCAAGCAGCGCAGTCGGTGGAGGGCCTCGATAAGCATCCGTCCGTTCTTTTCGGGCCGCTTAGCATGATGTTGGGACCGGGCCGCGGCGCGGCGTCTACGGCGGTTCTTTGGCTAACGATTGCTGCAGGATTAGTCCTGCTCATCGCTCTCGCGAACGTAGGCATCCTCCTACTCGCCAGGGCGATGCAGCGTCGTCGCGAGATAGCCATCCGTGTGTGTCTCGGCATAACAAAGTGGGCCCTGATACGCCAACTGGTTGTCGAGAGCGTCTTTCTGACGGTCTTTGGCGGAACGGTGGGTGTCGCGATAGCCTATCTCACGATCCGAGCGCCCCTTTTTCCGTCCGGTTTCCCACGAACCACAATTTCTCTCGATCAACGAGCACTTGGATTCGCAACCTTTGTTTCTGTTTTCACTGGAGTACTCTTTGGCCTGATCCCAGCAGTCATCTGGCTCCGAAAGGAAATCACGGCGGACCTAAAGATCGGTGGGAACCAGTCCGGCAGGAACTATTCGCGCCAGCAGGATCGGCTTGTTGCTTTCCAGGTCGCCCTGATGGTCATACTCCTAACGAATGCCGCTTTGTTGATGCGCTCGCTCCGCAACCTTCAGTCGGTTGATCCCGGCATTGAGATCAATCGCCTGTTACTTGCGTCGGTTGATCTTGAGCGCGCCGGGTATAGTGCCGCAGCGCAGGAAGCGTTCTATTCTCGCGCACTCGATCGACTCCGGCACCTGCCAGGAGTGCAAGCGGCAAGCGTCGCACTGAGCGTGCCGTTTCGCGACGTACAGGCGACCACCGTGCGGGCCGTCGGAAGCGACCAACCACGCCAGCCGCCGATCGGTCCGTATCTAAACTATGTCGGCGCAGATTACTTCACGACAGTCGGCACGAGAGTACTCAGTGGACGGTCGTTTACGGCGACAGACTTCCGCGACGACGGAAGCGCGGTCGTGATTAACAAAGCTATGGCAGACCTCTGGCCTAACCAATCCGCTGTAGGCAAGTGCATCAGCGTCGGACCGCAGCAGAAGGTAGGACAGTGTACCCGTGTTATAGCCGTCGTAGAGACTGGCAAGTACCTGCAGCTCCAGGAAGCGCCCATTCCCTTCATTTTTCTACCGTTGAAAGACGACAGCGTGCAGGGTATTCCGACTCTATTTGTGAGAGTCGTCGGTAACCCGAGCGCATCCGTGGAATATTTAAGACGGCAAGTCGCAGCGCTTGCGCCTAACCTGCCTTTCGTCGATGTCGAAACCGTTGAGTCTATCGTCGCCCCGCAACTGCGCGATAACCGGGCGGCTGCCACATTCTTGTCGTTGTTCGCCGGAATGGCGATCATCTTAGCTGCCGTCGGGCTGTACGGTACTGTCAGTTACCGGATGACAAAACGAAGGCGCGACATTGGGATTCGTCTCGCCGTCGGGGCTCAATCCTCGCGGATTGTCAAGCTGATTGTTTTCCATGAACTGCGGCTAGCCGCCGTGGGATTTCTGGTCGGCGTTTGTTGTGCACTCGCCACCAGTTGGTTCCTACGGAGTCTCTTATATGGCCTGACTCCGCTGGATTCTGGCACCTACGGCATAGTATCGGTTGTCGTGTTTGTTGTGGTCGTGACAGCCTGCTACGTGCCGGCGCGCCGCGTGGGATTGGTGAACCCAGCCACAGCTTTGCGTGCTGAATAGCACGCCATTATCGTGCGGCCGAGAGCGCGCCTCATCGGTGTGCGGATCGGGGTCCCGAAGGATCGAGGGAAGGCCCCGAACGATCGTCGCTGGCGCCGCCGACGTTGATGCAAGGCCTGGCGATGAGCGCGATCTCGGCCCATTCGATGTTTGTTTCGGCAGAGGCCAGCCCCTCGAGCGGCAACCAGTCGTTCCCGCCATTGGGCGCCTGGCGAACCTTGCTTCGGCGCCGACGATCGTTCGGGCTCGAACTCGCGACGCTGTCTTGTCGTTCGGTGTGTTCTTGTTCATCGCCGTGCTGCCGGTGACGGTTTCTCGGTCGTCTCGCGCGCGCGGACGAGCGCGACGGCGCGCTCAATGTCGGCCGCGTCCGGATTGAGCCACCTGCGGCCGAATTCGCTGTACGTCGAATAGCCGGACAGCACCGGCGTGGCCTCGCCGGTGATGATGCCCTCGCGCTCGCAGTCGCCACGATACAGGCGCCAAGATCCGACATCGCGGTCGATGCGCGCGAGGATGAGGTTGGCCGCTTTGACCACCTCGGAATGTTCGATCGGCCAGGCGACTCGGCTGGTATCGCGGACTTCGTAACTCATGGCTCACCTCGGTTTGGGTTAAGTGCCTACCGTCCGGACAACAGAACCACCCACTTGACCTGACCCGCTGCGGTCGCCGCTTCCAGCGCGCGGGCCACCTTCGCGCCGCTCGCCCACGTGATCGCCCGTCCGGTCCCATCACTTTGCAGCGTGGCACCCACCGAAAACGCAGCGCCCGCCTCGACCTGAACCGGGAGGCCCGGCACTGCGAGCAAGCCGACGCCCTGGGCTTGCGGTCCGGGATCGGGTGAGCCGCCGGGGTCGGCCAAGGCCAACGTCACCACTTCCGCGTCCGCACCGCTCGAGCAGAGCCCCGCGGTCGGCGGCGCCCCGCTCCATCGGGCGAACCGGCTTGACGTCACGCCAGACCCGAGGTCGATCACGGCCGGGTAGCCAAACAGTCCTGATTCCAAGTCATGCGCTATCTCCTGTATGCGCGCGAGCCGCGCGAGATGTCGGCGCCGCGACGAAACCGGTGCGCGGTGCGCGTGGCTGACGCGCAGCGAGGCGATCCGCGCTCAGCGCGGGGCAATCGTCCCGCTGCATCAATCGGTTTCCTCGACTGGTGCGGGAACTGGTGCGGGAGGGTGCGTATTTCGGTCCGGACCGATGGCGTCCGATGTACGCTTATGGTCAGATTGCGCGAGTTGAGGGCCTAACGCGGTGGGTGCTTGGTGGTTCGAATCCACCGGGGGCAATCTTGCGGCGCTCTCGCCGAAATTCCCGGCCTTGAACGACACACGCCGTCGCTATTCAGAAACGTGCAGGTCGGAGCGACGCCACCATATTTGAGCCAC
The DNA here is from genome assembly GCA_036273715.1 of Gemmatimonadaceae bacterium. Classification (NCBI taxonomy): domain Bacteria; kingdom Pseudomonadati; phylum Gemmatimonadota; class Gemmatimonadia; order Gemmatimonadales; family Gemmatimonadaceae; species Gemmatimonadaceae bacterium. The sequence continues at coordinate 84,356 of DASUHB010000013.1, read as the reverse complement.
ACAACTAGCGCCTGGAGCCCAGCTCAAGAGCAGCGGCGCCCGTACCGGATTCGGGCGGCGCATGCGCTGCCGGATGCGCTCCAGCGTTCATGGTTCTGATTTCCCTGAATCCTTCCTGATCAGGCGGCGCCCTCGGTCCGGACGTCCCTTGCCGTTGGCTGCCATGATGGAATCATACTGCGCTTGCGTTAGAACAACGGTTCGAAGCGGCGGGGGCGGCGCAACACCAGCACGAGGGGGACGTGGCGGCGGCGGGGCGCTATCGGATGTGTCGGCGTGGCTGGTGTGCGCCCGGCTACACGCGGTGAGCAGCAGCAGCAACGCGGCGGGCAATGTTCCGCTTTTCATTGGTGCACGGTTACCCGGGCATCTTGCGCGACCAACCCGGCCCGACGCCGAGCAGCGCGCAACCCATCTGTCATCGCAAAATTTGACGTAACAGGCGGAGCCATTGGGGAGTGGAGTCTGTCTCGGCGAGCCCGCGTCCAACTTTGTTCGCGAGCGCTCGCGCCGTCTCGGGTAAGATGAATGAGGCGAACAGAATGCTGCCGGACGCTTGGCGCAGCGTGAAGATGCGAGCTTCATCTCCGCCGATGCGCAGGACAGGCCGCGGGAGCGAGAGACTCCGGAGGTATTGTCCGGCGTCCATGCCGTACAGGTCGATGACGGTACCGGCGTCCGACAACACCGCGACGCCGCCGGGAAACATCGTGACGTCTTCAGCGAACACCGGCCTGACCGTGCGATGCGTAAGCCAGGCGAGGAGCCGCCGAGGCCGGCTTGGAGTGGCGGATGCCCAATGCAGCGGCCACTCCGAGTGAATCGTCGAATCGACGAGCGTTGCAACGCTGCGCCAGTTAGGCGCCCAGAGTACGCAACCCGAGCCCATCGCGCCGCCGAATCGAGTGGCGGTCCACACCGGGGGGGGAAGCGAATCTCGCGGCGCTGCCACCAGTGGAACCGCTGGCGGTGACAAAGCCGAGATTCGCCTAACGAATACGGTATCAGGATGGCGCGCCTCGACGAACGTGATCGTTCGTGCATCGATGGCGCAAGCGGATTGGACGACAGGCAGCGAGTCGAGCACTGCCACGAGGACGCGTTGGCCGGAGATCGTGCTCGTCTTGACGGTCGCCGTGCTCGCGTCCAGATAGAGCGGTATTCCATCCGGCGTGACACCGACCACGTCGGTGGGACTATCAATGGGCAGCAGCCCGGACGCCCCGGGCTTCGCCCAACTCGTGAGGCCACCGGTCACGATTCGAGGATCGGAGTACTCGAACTGATAGATGGCCCGCGGATTTCGCTGCACAACCGTCGTGATGTTGCCGCCTGAGCCAAAGCCGATGGCCTCGAGCCGCTGGCCGTGCGCGAGGTATCGGTTGAGTTGCCACTCGGGCACTTCCCCGTTCGAGTACTTCGCTCGAACCAACTCGAGCCGAGGTGCTAACGTCGGGCGAGCGGCCATGATGCCATGCTCGGATACGAATGTCGGCGCAGCCGCCTAACCGCAGCGATGATTACCTCTTGCCGTAAGCGGTTCAGAAATTACGTCAGGCGGCGACCGTTTTACGGTCAATACAAGCGCCCGTCAAGAATTGGTCAAACTTGGCCAGGCACCGGGCAGAGGAGGCGGACGCGATCATGTCCGGCGTCGCCGCCTAACGCGGAAACATGTGCGGGTGTCCCGTCGTCAGACTGACGCGTGCGCGCGAGTCTCACCCGAGCGCGTCGCCGTTGATGCCAGGTCGATTTCGCCGACCGCCACACGGAGGCCGCCGAGTGCCGGCAAGGAACGCGTCATGTCGCGGCCCGGCGAGAACAGGGGCCGCCTGTGACGGACATGACCGGCATGGTCCGGCGGGCGATCGGCGTGCAGCTTGCCGTGTCCCCGAAGCGGCCGCCGAATTGCGAGTATGGCGGCGCGCCGCGGTCCGGCACGGCGCGTGAACGATGTCCGGAACTCACTTCCCACTGCTGGAATGCAGAAAGAGACCGTTGAACATGCCCAAACGCCGACGCGCGCACGGGCATCACTGGAGACATTGTGGCGAGCCTTCGTAGAGTCGTAAGCGGGGTGTTTGGCAACTGGGCCGCCATGGCGACCAGCCTGCTCGTCGGGTTCTTCCTCGCGCCTTTCCTCGTATCTCGGCTCGGAAGCGAAGAGTACGGCGTCTGGGTCATTGTCGGCTCCCTCGCATCCTACATGGGATTGCTCGACTTCGGCCTGCGAAGCGCGGTCACCCGCTTCGTCGCTCGCGACTTCGTGCGCGGGGACCACGAGGACTCCGCTCGCGTGGTATCCACCGCGCTCGCCAGCCGAATGATTTTTGGGCTGCTCGCGCTGGTCATAGCCGGCAATGCGGCATGGCTGGCGCCGCGGCTCATGCACCTTCCGACGGCCACAGTGTCGGCCGCGCGCATCGCCATTGCACTCCTCGGAATCAATGTCGCAGTCAGCCTCTCGCTCGGCGTCTTCGGAGGAGTGCTGACTGCGCTCCATCGCTTTGACCTCGTCGCCGGCGTCACGATTGGTCAAAGCATTGTTCGGGCGGTATCCGCTGTCCTGGTTGTGCTGGGCGGATTTGGTATCGTCGGCCTTGCCACGACCGAACTCACGACGGGCGTTCTCGCTGGCTGTGCGCAGCTGCTCCTGTGCCGAAAGGAGTACCGGCACCTGCGCATTTCCTTTCGACTGGTGGATCGCGAAATCCTCCGACAGTTCTGGAACTACAGCTCGTGGATTGTGGTGATTCAGGTCGGGCAGCAAATGATCTACTTCACCGACAATCTGGTCGTGGGCGCAGTGCTGTCGGCGACAGCTGTCACCTTCTACGCGATCGGCGGAAGTCTGACCAACTATGTGCGCGGCATCGTCTCCGCGCTGACCAGCACATTCTCTCCGTTGGCAAGCAGTCTCGAGGCGGCGGGCGACAGGCACGGCCTCCGCCAGCTGCTGATCGAAGGGACTCGGATGACCTTCGTGATCGGGTTGCCGATCCAGATCGCGTTGTTTTTGCGCGGCCACACGTTCATCCGGGTATGGATGGGACCGCGCTATGCCTTGACCTCAGGTACTGTGGTCATGGTGCTGCTGACCGCGCTGTTCGCCCGCAATGCGAGTCATACGGCGGGCGGTGTGATGATCGGCATCGCCAAGCACAGGATCGGCGCGATCTGGACGATTGCGGAAGGCATCGCCAATTTCGCGCTTTCCGTGTTTCTTGCCCGGCGAATCGGCGTGGTGGGGGTAGCGTGGGGAACCGCGATTCCCAGCTTGTTTTTCTCCCTCTTCCTTCGCCCACAGTACGTCTGCCGGCTCGTGGACCTGCCGCTCAGAACGTTCGTGTGGCAGAGCTGTTTGCGACCGACGCTTGCTGCCCTGCCGTATGCGGCGGCCTGCTACGCTTGCGAACGATGGTGGACGGTGGAGCACATGAGCTCATTCCTGTTGCAAATCGCGGTCGCGTTGCCGATGTACGCGACCGGCGTGGCGCTGGTCTTCCGTCGCGAGATCCAGTCCACGGTGTTGCCGCGACTGCGCCGCCGATTCCTCGCCGCCTCCGCGGTCCAGAACTGACTTTGCGCTACGCCGGCGGCCGATCGGTGGGCCAGCCGGGTAAGAGTCTTCTCGAGTAGGCGAGACGGCCCGTCCACCCCGGCACGAGAAGGCTCAGCATGTGATGACGAAGTGCAAGCGCGCGCTGGCCGCGCGCCAAGTACACGTCGGCGAGTGCGTGATGCGCGTGGCCGATCTTGGCCGCGAGCGCAGCCTTCACATCCGACGGCAACTCCAGGTCTCTGATTTGCCGCAAGGCACCGACTTCCGCCTCAGAGTACCCGAGCGACCTGGAGAGCGACTGCGGCGACTCGTGAACGCGAAAGGTCGGTACATCGATGAACTCGATCCTCCGCGTCATCGCGAGCTTGAATGCGAGAAAGGTCCATTCGTAGTATCGCGTGACGCCGTCAAAGTAGGAAACGGGCACCCGGCTCGCGCGGAACAAGGCACCGCACGACGCCAGCCAGTTTTGAGCGAGGAGCGCGCGCAGCGGATCTTGCGCCGCGACGCCGAGATGTTTGACGCGCAGGCGATCGGTCCCCGCCCTGTGTTCGTAACCGTTCGTAACGACGACATCGACATCTGGTCGGCTTTCCATCGCCGCACAGCGCAACGCCAGCGCATCGGGGAGATATTCGTCGTCGTCGTCGAGGAAACCATAGTACTCGGTGGCCAGGCGCGAAACGCCGTGGCGCAACGCGTTAGGCAGACTGGCTTCCATCTGGTACTCGACGGTGACCCCGGGTATGGCAGCGATCTCGCGCATGAGCGCCGGGTTGGATCGGTTCCCATTGGCGACGATGAGAACGCGAGGCACGACACCCCGCTGCTCGAGCAAGCTCTCCATCGCGCGCCGCAACGTCGCCGCACGCATTTCTTCGCAAGTGCTTGGGATGATGATCGTGACGTTCATGCGTTCACGCTGCGCGCGGGCCTGCGCCGATGTGCGCTCACGACCATGGGACACCCTGAAGCCGGTGCATCGTCCGCTGCACCTTCCAGCTGCGCGCGATGCGTCCGATGAACGGGAGGCCGACAGCGGCGGTCCGTGCCCTCAGCGAATCTTTCGCCTTTGGCTCCCAGTCGAGCCAGCGCACACCTCGGGACCGAAGCGAGTATTCCCAGATACTGCGATTCTTGTGATAGCTCCCGCCGAGCAGCGTGGTCGGCTTACCGAGCACCGTGCCTGCCATCGAGCTGTGCGTGCGATTCGTGACGATGCTTCGCGCAAGAGCATGGATCCGTATCCAATGATCGAAGCTTCGGGCGTACATCGCCGGGTCGAGCCGGACGCCGCGGAACTGCCGCGGGTCGGCATTTGATGGGGCTTCGTCGTCTTCCCGCAGCGCGAAAAGTGTGTAGCGCGAACCCATCCGCTGCCCTGCCAAAGCCTCTTGCGGGGTCAAGTGCAGTGCCGTGTCGTGGTCGAGTCGCAGATGGATGCCCGACGGAAGCCTGCCCGCCAGGCTCCGGAGGCTGGTCCGCTCTCTCACGTAGACCACGATCTCGCACGCGCTTGCCCGTTCGAGCGCGGGCACGATAGCCTCGTCCACATATCCGTCCGTATCGTCCACCGTCATGGGGCCATTGATCACCGGGCCCCGATAGTGAGTCACGGCATGCGCGAGCGCGCGCAACGCTTTCCCGCTGCACCAGCGATTGAAGCCACCGCCGCCGTGGATGTAAATCGCCCTATCGGGATCGGCGGCAGTTGCAACGAATTGATCGACCGTAAGCGTGCGCCACGTGAGCCCGAGACGCTTCGCGAGCGCTTCGGCACCGCGATAGATCAAGTCGTCGCCCCAGTTGCCCGTAGGCTCGACAAACATGAATTCGCGGTCACCATAGCGGGTGAGGCCATCGCTCAGCGATTGCTCGTAGCCGCCGGGTGTGTTAGGAACGCCCAACGTTCCATTATCTGCCGTTGGCATCAATGCGTCCACAGTGACCCATTATTCTTGGCTCGCTCGGTGCGTCCGGGCGCATGAATGGTGGAGACCGGCCCCCTGATTCAAGCGCCACGGTCGGAATGAAATCTCCCCGTGGTCCTCAGGTACGACGATGCCCAACAACCCGTCCATGGTGACTTGAAGGTCTTACGCCATGTGGGGACGCTCAAAGGCGTCGATGCCGTTGGACGCGACTTCGCGAGTATCGTGCCGACGCAGAAGTCGTGTCGATCCGCGCGTCCACCATAGCACGTAGCGGCGCTCGGGTAAAGCGTCGCGGCAGGTCATTCCGACTAACAAAGGCGCGTACATCGCGGCGCGGCTGCTTTCGGTGTGCGCGCCGAGCCGGGATTCCGCCTCTTCCTCTTGCGCTTCTACAGGTCCAGCCCTATCCTGTCCTCTGGGCCCTGTAGAAGCGAATAGGGGGGAAACCGGCGAGAGACTTCCCCGGGAGGCACGATGCTGAGCGAATTCTGGAGCGACCTGCGCTACCGCGTCCGCGCGCTGGTCCGGCGCCGCGACGTCGAACGCGAGCTCGACGCGGAGCTCCGCTTCCACATCGCGCGCGAAACGGAGAAGTACGCGCAACGCGGCGTCTCCTTCGAGCACGCCGCCCGCCACGCGCTGATCGCGTTCGGCGGCCTCGAACGAACGAAAGAAGAAATCCGCGACCGCCGCGGCACCGCCTTCATCGAAAGCCTGGCGCACGACATCCGCTACGCGGCGCGCGGCATCCGCGCCAAACCCGCGTTCAGCGCCGGCATTGTGCTCGCCCTGGCGCTCGGCATCGGCGCCAACGCGGCGATGTTCGCCGTCGTCGACCGCTTGCTGCTCCGCCCGCCCGCCTACCTGCGCGATCCGTCGCGCGTGAACCGCGTCTACTTGTCCCAAACGGTCGCGCGGCAGGAGGTGACGAATGACTACACCTCCATCGCGCGTCTGGTGGATCTCACACACTTCACGCACAGCTTCGACGCGGTGGCGGGGTTCACGACGTTCACCATCGCGGTCGGTGACGGCGACGACGCGCGCGAAATTCCGGTGTCCGGCGTCAGCGCGAGCTACTTTCGCCTCTTCGACGCGCGGCCGGCGTTAGGCCGATACTTCCGCGCCGACGAAGACCGGCTGCCCACCGGCGCGCCGGTCGCGGTGCTCGGTTACGGCTACTGGCAGTCGCAGTTCGGCGGCCGCTCCAACGTGCTGGGCGCCAAGCTGCACGTCGGACGCACCTGGTTCACGGTCATCGGTGTCACGCCGCAGCGCTTCGACGGGTTTGATGGCGGCGACGTGACGCGCGTCCCAGCGATCTGGCTGCCGCTTGCGGCGTTCGCGTGGAACATGCGACCCGAGGACCACACCCGCGACTACCACTGGCAGTCCTTCCAGATGGCAGTCGAGCGCGCACCTGGTGTGAGCGTTGCGCAGGCGACCGCCGACATCTCCGATGCGCTCGTGCGGAGTCGCGTGAGCGAGTATCCCGACGATCCGGCCTGGGCCACGAAGGTGCGCGCCCTTCGCCCGCGCGCGACTCTGGGTCCGGTACAATCGGACCGCGGCCCGGATGCCGGGCCCGAAACGAAGATCGTACTGTGGGTCAGCGGCGTGGCGCTCATCGTGCTCGTCATCGCGTGCGCCAACGTCGCCAACCTGCACCTCGCGCGGGCGCTGGCGCGCCGTCGCGAGATCGCGCTGCGCCTCGCGTTGGGCGTGAGCCGCGCCCGCCTCGTCCGCCAGCTGCTCACCGAGAGCCTGCTGCTGGCTGCGTTAGGCGGCGCGGCCGGGCTCGCGGTGGCGCAATGGGGCGGCAGGGCCATCCGCGCGCTCTTCATCCACGATGGGGCCGGAACGGTGCTCTTCGCCGACCCGCGCACGATCGCCGTGACGATCATCGTCACCGTGGCGGCGGCGGTCGGCACCGGCCTCGCGCCGGCGATCTACGCGCTTCGCGGCGACATCGCCCAATTGTTAGGCGCCGGGGCGCGCGAGGCGGGCGCCCGCCGCTCCCGGCTCCGCCAATCGCTGCTGCTGGTGCAGGCCATGCTGTCGGTGGTGCTCTTGATCGGCGCCGGCCTCTTCGTGAAAAGCCTCGTGAACGTGCGGCATCTCCACCTGGGCTACGATGTCGGCCCCGTGTTGGTCGTCACCGAGAACATGCGCGGCACGAAGATGCCCACACCGGCGAGAAAGGCACTCGAGGAACGGCTCGCCACCACGGCCGCATCGATGCCGGGCGTCGTGGCGGCCACACCGGCGGCATCGGTTCCGTTCTGGGCCTTCGAAGGCCGCAGCCTCTTCGTCACGGGGATCGACAGCGTGTCGCTGCTCGGACGGTTCACGATGCAGGCCGGTGACACGGCCTACTTCCGTACGTTAGGCACGCGGATCCTGAACGGCCGCGGGTTCACCGCCGGCGACGGCGCAACGGCGCCGCCGGTCACCGTGGTGAGCGCCGGCATGGGGCGCGTCCTCTGGCCGGGACAGAACCCGCTCGGCAAGTGCATCCGCCTCGACGCCGACACGGCGCCCTGCATCACCGTCGTGGGCGTCGCCGAGGATCTGCATCTGCGCTCGTTCACGTCGGCGCGCGAGTTCACCTACTACTTGCCGATCGCGCAGGACACCGAATCGACGGGCATGCTGCTCGTGCGCGTGCGCGGACGTGCGGACGCGTCGGCCGAGCGCGTGCGCCGCGGGCTCCAGGCGCTCATGCCGGGCGCAGCGTACCTCACGGCGACTCCGTTAGGCACGATCATCGATCCGGCGATGGACAGTTGGCGGCTGGGCGCCACGATGTTCGTCGCCTTCGGCGCCCTGGCGCTCGTCCTCGCCGCCGTCGGGCTCTACAGCGTGATCGCCCACGGCGTGGCGCAGCGCCGGCAAGAGCTGGGGGTGCGCCTCGCCCTCGGCGCACCGCGGCCGCGCGTCGTGGCGATGGTGGTCGGAGACGGCCTGCGCACGGTGCTGGCGGGTGTCGTGTTAGGCAGCATGGTGGGACTGGCAACAGGGCGATGGAGCAGCGCACTGCTCTTCCACGAATCGCCGACCGATCCGATCGTGTACGTCGCGGTGGCTGCCGTGGTGGTGTCGGTTGCCCTGCTCGCGACCGCGGCGCCCGCCGTGGCCGCCGGGCGAGTGGACCCGACGGTGACGCTGCGCGGAGACTAACGCTCAGGCGCTCGCCGGCCGCGCGTGCCCGCAGCGCCCGAGCCGACAGCCGCGCTTCGGGGTCGAAGCTGACGGTCAATCCGCGGGATCGATCTCCTGCCGCACGTGCGTCACCGCGCGCTCGATGCGGCGGTCGGGGACCAGCCAGAGCATCACCACCACGGCGTAGAGCACGCCGGCGATCCACGGCCTAACGAACGCCAACGGAATCGCGGCGGCGTTCAGCACCAGCGACACCTTGGCTTTCCGCTCGCTGCCGATCGCCGCCGCCAGCGTCGAGCCGGCGCCCTCCTTCCGCAGAATCGCGGATTCGAGCACCCAGTACGCGAGTGCCGCGAGCAGCAACACGACGCCGTACAACATCGTCGGCACCGGCGCGAAATGGCTCTCCCCCATCCATCGTGTCACGAACGGCACCAACGACAGCCAGAACAGCAAGTGCAGATTGGCCCACATGATCGCGCCGCCAACGCGGTGCGTCACGTACAGCAGGTGATGATGGTTGCTCCAATAAATGCCGATGTACAAGAAGCTCAGCGCATAGCTCAGAAACACCGCCGTCAGCGGCCGTAAGGCGCCGAGCGATGCGTTAGGCGGTGTCTTCATCTCGAGCACCATGATGGTGATGATGATCGCCAACACGCCGTCGCTGAAGGCTTCGATCCGTCCCTTCCCCATCATGGTGCTCCGATCGTGAGCCCCCGCGCCGCTACGGGGTCTGGCTCGCTTTCACCGGCACCAGCGGCGGAGCGCCTCGTTTCTTCACGAGAATCGCCAGCAATTTGGCGGGCTGCGTGGTGCTCGCGTTCCGCCCCACGATGTGGATGTCCTCCGGACGTTCGTAAAAGGTCTGCCCGGCTGTCAACGTGTCCGGCTTCCCACCCTTCACCTGCTCGATGACCGACCCCTCGAGCACGTAGACCAGCGCGTCCGCATTGTGCCGGTGCGGCGAATCCGCCGCGCCCGGCGCGTACTCGACCGTCAGCACCAGCAGGTCCTTCCCTGGAATGTCCGCCAGCTGCTTCGTCAATACCGGCGTGACTTTGGGTTCCTGCGCGATCGCCGATGCACTGGCGACGCACACGAACATCGCTGCCAGCGCGGCGGCCGAAATCTTGAACGTCATTGCTTTGTCCTCCTCAATGGCACAAGCGTCCGATGGATGGCGCGCCGCTCCATGCGCGCGAGCGGCGCCCATCCATTCGATCGCGGTGAAACTGCCTGGTGTCCGTCGCGCGGTTAGGCGTGGGCGGGGACGGCGCTCGACTGCAGCCAATCCTGAAAGCGCGTTTCTCCGAGTCTGGCGCCGGCGCCGGGGACCAGGCTGTGATCGTCCAAGACCGCGCCGAAGTAGCGTGCCTCGGGATCGGCAACCACGACGCGATGGTCGTGATACGCCTCGAGCGCCTGCCTGATGAAGTCGTCGAAACGAAACTGCTGCGGTCCGCCGATCTCGACGATGCCGTTGAGCGGCGCCTCCTCGGCGACACGGCACAGCGCGGCGGCGACATCGGCCGCCGCCATCGGCTGATAGAGCACGTGCGGAATCCGCACCGTGTTGCCGGTCGTCGCTGCGTCCGCGGTCCGTTTGGCGAACTCGAAGAATTGCGTCGCGCGCACGATTGAGTACGCAATCGGCGAGCTTCTGATCAGTTTTTCCTGCGCGACCTTGGCGCGGAGATAGCCGCTCCCCGTCATCCGGTCGCAGCCGACGATCGAAAGCGCGACGTGATGCCGCACGCCCGCGGCAGATTCGGCTGCGATCTGATTCTTGGTCGACGTCTCGAAAAACTCGAGCGCCGGATCATCGTCGAACGAGGGCGAGTTCGACACGTCGACCACGACGGCGGCTCCCGCGAGGGCGTTAGACAACCCTTCGCCGGTAATCGTATTGACACCCGTGTCCAACGACGCCGGCACCGCCTGTTGGCCGTGCTCGCGAAGCAGGGCAACGAGCTTCGAGCCCACCAGCCCTGTCCCGCCGATAATCACGATTTTCATGAGTGATCCTCCGTCAACGCGCAGCGGTGGTCGCCATTTCGCGGTCGCGCGTGCGCGATGGCCGCGGAGCCTGCACGAACTTGAGCAGCTCGGCGTTCACCTGATCCTGGTGCGTGGCCGTCAGGCCATGCGGCGCACCCGGGTAGTAGACCTCCTTCGCGCCCTGGATCAGTCGCGCCATCTTCTTCGACGAGAGCTGCACCGGAACGATCTGGTCGTCTTCGCCGTGCAGCAGCAGCGTCGGGACGTCGATCTGTTTCAAGTCATTCGCGAAATCGGTTTCCGAGAACGCCTTGATGCACTCGTAGGAATTCAGCAGTCCCACCTGCATGCTCCACAGCCAGAATTGATCGAGGATCCCCTGTGAGACCTTGGCGCCCGATCGATTCGCGCCATAGAACGGAATCGCGAAGTCCTTGTAGAATTGCGACCGGTCGTTGAACAGTCCCTTACGCAAACCGTCGAAAAGATCGATCGGCAGGCCGTCGGGATTCGCGGGCGTCCGGAGCAAGAGCGGAGGCACCGCGCCGATCAACACGACTCTCGCGACTCGATCCGAGCCATGACGTCCGATGTACCGAACGACTTCGCCGCCGCCGGTCGAGTGACCGATCAGCGTGACATCGCGGAGATCGATCGTTTCCATCAACGCCGCGAGGTCATCGGCGTAGCCATTCATGTCGTTGCCGGATGATGGCTGGCTGGATCTGCCGTGACCGCGCCGGTCGTGCGCGATCGTCCGGCAACCGTTTTGCGTTAGGAACAGCATCTGCCCGTCCCAGGCATCGGCGTTCAATGGCCATCCATGGGAGAACAGGACGACGGGACCGCGGCCCCAATCCTTATAGTAGATCTGGGTGCCGTCTTTCGTGGTCATGGTGCTCATGTCGGTACTCCGTGCTGTGGACCCGGAGGACGATGGGCACCAGGGTGGCGGATCGCGTCCGTCAAATACCCTAGTCGCGGGTAACCCGGCTCTACCACGGCGACGCGGTTGGCGCCACACGCTGAATGGCATCGCGGAGATTCCTGCGCGAGTTGATCCCCAGCTTCGTGAACACCTTGCGCAGATGGTATTCGGCCGTGCGCGGACTGATGAACAACTGCGCGCCGATCTCGGGATTCGTACGGCCCTGAGCGGCCAGTCGAGCGACGAGCACTTCCTGCGCCGTCAGCGCATCGCGCGATTCGGCCATCCGTTTGCGCACCGTTTCGCCCGTCGCGGCAAGCTCAGCTCGCGCTCGTTCTGCAAACGCCTCGGCGCCCATGCGAGCGAGCATCTCGTATGCGATGCGCAATTCCTTTCGGGCATCCACGCGCCGGTTCTCCCGACGCAGCCATTCGCCGTACACGAGATGTGCGCGCGCGAGATGCACGACGATGCGACAGCGCTCGAGGTGCATCAGCGCTTCGCGGAACAGGGTATCGGCGGCGAGTCCGTGCTCGAGCAGTGCCCTCGACCGGGCGAGGACGCCGAGTGCCCAGTCGGTGCGAACCGCGTGCGCTCGTTCCTCGAGCTGGCGCAACGCGGTCGTCGCGACATGACTGGCTCCGGAGCGAGCGGCGGCTTCGATCAACTCGACTAGCGACCATCCGAAAAATCCGAGATCATCGTAGGCGCACGCCTGCTGTGCGCCGGCGAGGGCGGCTTCGTACCGGCAGAGCCCATTGTACAGCACCGCCGTCGCATACCCGGCGAGACCGAGCGCCCTGCCCTCGCCCCTGGCGGTCGCTTCCTTGACGCCATCGTCGATGCGCCTAACGGCGGCGATTTCTTCGCCCCGCCACGCGGCGAGCGCGAGCGACGTGTAGCGCAGCGGCGCGTTGCCGGTGGACTCGGTAATCGCATCCGCTTCGTCGATCAGCGCCGAAGCCGCAGCGAACTCACCGGCATGGACGTGAACGGCGGCGCGATAACTGAGTGCGATCGGAAGCGTGACAAGCGCGCCGGAGTCGCGCGCGAGTCGAACCGCGTGCGCGGCCAGGTCGAGCCACGACTCGTCGTCCCACAAGTCGGCGGCGAGCGGCTCGGGCGCAACGGGACACGCGGTCCAGAGCCAGCGAACGACGCCATTCGTGCTGCTCCCGGCCTCGTCGCGAAATCCTCGCAATGCCCGTCGCAGCGGCTCGACGGCCGCGGCATATCCATCGAGGAAACGGGTCGCGAGACCGTCGAGCAGGAGGTCGGTCGAGCGCTGCGGCTCGGGGGCCGGCGGCGCAGCGCGGGCGGCTTCGGCGACGCGAACCGCATCGCAAGCGCCGGCGCGGCCGACGAAAATCTCCGCGCCTAACGCTTCGACGTACGCGTCGCGCGCGAGCACCGGATGGAGATCCGTGAGACGCGTGGCCGCATCGAGCAGCAGCGCCGGCGCCTCGCGTCCGCGCCGGTGCGCGAACACCATGTGGCCGCGCAGCCGCGAGAGCTGCGCGCGCTGGAGGCCGTCCAAGGGACCGATCTCCGCCACGGCGAGCAGCTCGTGCGCCGACCTCGTGGCGCCCGCTTCGAACTTCGCATGCGCCGCGGCGAGTGCGCGCGCGGCGCGGCGAGCGGGGTCGGGGGTGAGGTCGGTCGCGCGCTCGAGAAACGCGGCTGCTGCGGCCATGCCGCCGCGCGCCTGCGCCCGATCGGCCGAGCGTTCCAGTGCGGTTGCGACTGTTTCATCCGGACCGACCGTCGCTTGCGCGAGGTGCCACGCCCGCCGATCTGGATCATCGGCGTCAGTCACCTCGGCCAGGGCGCGGTGTGCGTCGCGGCGATCGCGGATGGCGGCCGCCCGGTAGGCGGCCGAGCGTGCGAGCGGATGCCGGAATCGCACGCTGGCGCCGAGCTCGATCAAGGCACCGGCTTCCACCGTCACGGCAGCGTCGGCTCGCACGCCGACGAGCTGCGCGGCGCGCCAGAGCAACGCCGCATCGCCCACGGGCTCCGCGGCGGCGAGCAGCAACAGCCGCTGCGCGTCAGCGGACAGCGCCCGCACGCGGTTGAGGAAACTCTGCTCGAGGGCGTTCCACCCCGGGCCCGCGTCGACCTCCCGGAAGCCTCCCCCGAGCTCGGCTTCCGTTAGTCCGTTAGGCAGCTCGAGCAGCGCCAGCGGATTCCCGTGCGATTCGGCGATGACCCGGTCGAGCACCCGGTCGTCGAGCGGTCCGCGCGTGCGCGAGGCGATGAGCGCGCGGGCATCCGATTCGTCCAGGCCGTTCACCATCAACACCGGAAGGCTGCCGAGCTCGTGGCCGTCTCGAGCGTCGCGCACCGCAAACACCATTCCCACTGGCTCGGCCAGGAGCCGCCGCGCGACGAAGCCGAGGACTTGTGCGGATGCCTGGTCGAGCCACTGTGCGTCGTCGATGATGCAGAGGAGCGGCTGCTGCACCGATGCGTCGCACAGCAGGCTGAGCACCGCGAGTCCCACGAAGAAGCGATCGACCGCCGGTCCACCGGTCAGACCGAACGCGGTGTCGAGCGCCTCGCGCTGAGGGGGCGGCAAGCGGTCGCGGTGGTTCAGGAGCGGCGCGCACAGCTGGTGCAGCCCTGCGAACGCCAGCTCCATCTCGGACTCGATGCCTGCCACGCGCGCGATGCGACAGCCCGATGACGCGATGGCCACCAGGTACTCCAGGAGCGCGGTCTTACCGACGCCCGCCTCGCCCCGCAACACCTGCACGCGACTCCGCCCCGCCCGCACGTCGTCAAGCAGCTGATCGAGCGATTCGCACTCGGTACGCCGGCCCCGCAGTCCGGTTGCAGGATGCGGAATGGACATACCCTCCAGTCATTCAGCGCGATTGACGCGCGCAGCGCAAGGGTCGACGGCGCGCCGCGATGTCCCGCCCGTGAAGCGAACGCGCCACCACAATGCAACGCGAGCGAGCACCGACGTGTCAGAGAAGAATGCGTAGTTGGTTCCGCGCTCGTCGCTGTCGCTCGCTCCAGTACGGCCGCCCATGCTGAGATCGTGGATGCACGCCGCGCGCAGTCTCGCCCGCCGTCCCGGGTTCGCCGCCGCCGCCATCATCATTCTCGCCGCCGGCATCGCCGCGACCACCAGCGTCTTTTCAATCGTGGATGCCGCGGTGCTCCAGCCGCTGCCGTACCCGCATCCGGACCGGTTGGTCTACGTCCTCGAGGAAAACTCCGCCAAGAGCGAGGCCGCGGGTCTCGTTGCACCCGGCCGCCTCGAAGACTGGAACCGCCTCAATCACACGTTTGCTGCGCTCTCGGGCGATTACCAGGAGAGCGTCACCGAGACGAGCGGAGACACACCCGAACGGTTGGCGGGACGGCGTGTGACGCCGCGTTTCTTCAGCGTGTTCGGCGTCAACGCAGTCGTCGGTCGCACGTTCACGCCCGACGAGGAAGCGAGCGGCGGACCTGCCGCGGCCGTGATTAGCGATCGCTTCTGGACCCGGCGATTCCATCGGCGCGCCGACATCACGAGCCGGCACCTCGAGCTCGGGAACCAGAGCGTCCCGATCGTCGGCGTGATGCCGCCGGATTTCGGCGACAAGAACGTCGACGTCTGGCTTCCCGCGCAACTGCCGCGGCAACTCGTGCAGCAGCGCGACGCGCGATTCCTGACCGGCGTCGGTCGGATGAAGCCCGGCGTGACCATCGCCCAGGCGCAACGCGATCTCGCGCGCGTGCAGGCTGCGTTAGGCATCGAGTTTCCGGCGACCGACCGCGGGTGGTCCGATCGCCTGCGCGACCTCAAGAGCGCCGAGCTCGGCGACGCGAAGCAACCGCTCGTGTTCATCCTCGCGTCGGTGGCGCTGCTGCTGCTGATCGCACTCGCCAACACCGCGGGTCTCATGCTCACGCAGCTGCAACGCCGCGAGAGCGAGCTCGCCATTCGCGGCTTTCTGGGTGCGTCACGGATCCAGATCGTCATGGGCGTCGTGCGCGAAGTGCTCGTGCTCTGCGCCATCGCCGTCGGCGTCGCTGTTGCGGCCGACGTTGCGGTGCTGCGCGTGTCGGCCGCGCTCGTCGACACGCTGCCGCGTGTGACGCGGCTCGCCGTCGACTGGCAGGCGGTGGTCGTGGCGTCGGTGTGCGGCGTCGCGGCGGCCCTGGGATGCGGCGCCTTGCCCGCCTGGCGATCCACCCGCGCCGCCGCGGCAGCCGGGATCAGCAGAGCCGGCCGCGGCCAGTCGTCCGACAGCCGCTCGCAGCGTGCGTTAGTCGCGGCGCAGATCGCGATCGCCACGCTGCTCCTGTGCAGCACGTCGCTGCTGCTCCGGAGCTACTACAACATCGTCCACGTGGACCCGGGCGTCGATCCGTCGCACGCGATCACGTTTCACGTGGGCGCCGCGTGGAGCGAGAATCGCGACTCCATCCGACACATGCAGCTGGACCTGATCGCCGCGCTCGAAGCGCTGCCCGGCGTCAAATCGGTGGGATTCAGCAACTTTCTCCCGGCGTCGAATGCCACCCTGCGCTATCGACTGCACCTCCTGAATCAGACCCCAAGTGCCGAGGCCGCCGACCGCGACCAGCTCACGGTCGGAGAACGCAGCGTGACCGACGGCTACTTTGCTGCGTTAGGCGCACGCATCGTGGCCGGCACGACATGCCCGCCGCTCGCGCACGTCCGCGACGGCGGCCCCAAGGTCGTGGTCAACCGCCGGTTCGTGGATGCGTACGCCCGCGGGAAAAACGTGGTCGGCCAGTCGATGCGGTGGTCGGAGGACCGCCCCGATTGGCCGAATACGGAGATCGTGGGCATCGTCGACGACATTCGCGAAGACAACCTGCGCACCGCCGCGGTGCCCTACGTGTACCAGTGCCTGGGGCCGGGCGATTGGCCCGACCCCGAGTACGTCGTCCGCACCAGCGGCAGCGCGCGAGCGCTCATGGGCTCGATTCGTTCCGCGGTGCGCAGCGTGGCTCCGACGCGTGCGGTATTCGGTCTCAGGACGCTCGAGGACAACCTGGACGCGACGCTGGGCGAGACGCGACTGCAAACGGGCATCATCGCCGCCTTCGGCGTAGCCGCGGTGTCGCTCGCGATGATCGGGTTGTACGGCCTCGTGGCGCTGGCGGTCACGACGCGCCGGCGCGAGATTGGCATCCGGATCGCGCTCGGCGCCGAGCCGGGGCGCGTCGTGCGCGAGCTGGCGCTACGTGTGGGTACGCTCCTCGTCGTCGGCGCCGCGTGCGGCATGGTCATGACGGTGCTCGCCCAACGGGAGCTGCGCGCGATGGTGGTGGGCGTGGCGCCGCTCGACCCGCTCACGCTGGCGGCCGCCGTGGCTGCGTTAGGCGTGGCCGCCGTCGTCGCGGCGCTCGTGCCCGCGTCGCGCGCCGCCAGGATCGATCCGGTCGAAGCCATGCGCCAGGCCGAATGATGACGCGCGAGGAGCATGATCGTTCATCTCGTCGACGGAACGTACGAGCTGTTCCGCCATTTCTATGGACTGCGCCGCTTCAATAAGGGCGTCGACGCGCCCTACGGCGCGGTGATCGGCGTCCTCAACACCATCCTTGAAATGATCGAGGGCGGCGCCACGCACGTGGGCGTCGCCACCGACCACGTGATCGAATCGTTCCGCAACGCACTGTGGGACGACTACAAGACGGGCGAAGGGATCGAGCCCGCGCTCCTCGCCCAATTTCAACCGCTCGAAGACGCGCTCGTCGCCATGGGCGTCGTGACATGGGCCATGGTCGAGCTCGAAGCCGACGACGCCATCGCAGCCGCAGCGGCGAGCGCGGCGGCTGACGCCCGCGTCGAAAAGGTGTGCATCTGGACGCCGGACAAGGATCTCGCCCAATGCGTACGCGGCGATCGCGTGGTGCAGGTGGATCGCAAGAGCAAGTCGATTCGCAACGCGGCAGGCGTGCGCGAGAAATTCGGCGTCGATCCGGAGCACATCCCTGACTATCTGGCGCTGACCGGCGACTCGGCCGACGGATATCCGGGGCTCTCCGGCATCGGCGCCAAGACGGCGGCGCGTCTCATCAATCGCCACGGCGCGCTCGAATCCTTTCCTCTCGACGTGCTTGGCGCCGATCGAGAGCGAGCGCTGCTCTTCAAGCAACTGGCGACGCTGCGCAGCGATGCGCCGGTCCTTCGCGATGTGGATGATCTCGCATGGCGCGGTCCCACAGCGGCATTCGCGGAGTTCGTGGCGAGGTACAAGAACGCGCGATTGGGCGAGCGGGCCGAGCGCGCGGCGGGAGCAGCACGGTAGCGCCCCGGCTACGCGTTTCTAGAGCTCGACTAGATCGACCGGCTCTGCCCTGGCTTGAGGTTCGGTGCGTGAATGCCGACCTGTACGCACGTTACCCTCTTCCAAAGGTAGACCAACATGGGTCAGTCAAATGCGGATCCGAACGATGCACCCGCGCGCGCAACGACGGCCTCGCACTGCGCGATATGTGCACAGAAACGCCAAAAAGGCGATCACGTGTCGTCCTAACGCGGCGGTCGGCGGGCGACGCGCCAGCGACGAGCTCGAGTGGCGGGGCACAACGGATTGCGGTTCGAAAAGGCAGTGCGTCGGCGCTCGGGCAGAGAAAGCGCGGCCGGCATGACGGTGGCGCCTCACCTACGCCTCCCTATAGATTCAGCGGTTGAATAGCACTCGCGAGGACCAGGTCTCCTCGGCGAAGGGTCCGAAGGATAACAAACAGGATGCAGGTAATGGGGAGGATCGCTGCCACGCGTGATGAGGTGCGTTGTTCGCGCGCGTGGCCTACACCAAGTACGTGAACGATGATGTTTGGGCGTCGACGGATGCGATCTTCCCCATCCCTTACATCCTTTTCGTTATCCTTTGAACCCTTCGTCGTGGGGACGGCTACGCGCTCACTTTGAGCGGTCGACAAGACACAGTGCCCCTCAAGGCGGATACTCCGGCGGCGCGCTGCGACAATTGATCGCGCAGGACCAGCGCCCGAACGTGCTACATGCGCCTATGCCTCAATTGACCACCTTGCAAGGCTGCTTTATGTTACAAGGCTTCGCTCATGGATGAGCTGAGCGTTCCGCGGCGCGGGTTCAAGCTGCTCGCGGGGACGGCGAACAAGGGACTCGCCGAGGAGATCTCGCGGTGTTTGGGCGTCGATCTCACTCGGGTGACAATCTCGCGATTCGCCGACGGAGAAATTTTCGTTCGCATCGACGAGAACGTGCGCGGCGCGGACGTGTTCATCGTGCAGCCGACGAATCCGCCGGCGGATTCGATCATGGAGCTGCTGCTCCTGATCGATGCCGCGCGCCGGGCGTCGGCGGCACGCATTACGTGTGTGATGCCGTACTACGGCTACTCGCGGCAGGATCGCAAGGACCAGCCGCGGGTGGCGATCGGCGCGAAGCTGGTGGCGAATCTGATCACGACCGCGGGCGCGAACCGCGTGTTAGGCATCGATTTCCACCAGCACGCGTTGCAGGGGTTCTTCGACATTCCGGTCGATCACCTGTACGCCGCGCCGGTGTTCGTGTCGCACTATCGCAAGAAGCAGTTGCGCGACCTGGTCGTGGTGGCGCCGGATGTCGGATCGGCGAAAATGGCGCGGGGATTCGCGAAGCGGCTCAACGGGTCGTTCGCGATCATCGACAAGCGCCGCCCAACGGCCAACGTCGCCGAAGTCTTGAACGTGGTTGGCGAAGTGGAGGGTCGGGATTGTCTCATTCCCGACGACATGATCGACACGGCAGGAACGGTCACCGAGGCGGCGCGCGCGCTCAAGTCACTTGGCGCCAAGGACATTTACGTTTGCGCGACGCACGCGCTGCTCTCGGGACCGGCTGTCGAACGCCTAACGGCCGCGCCCATCGCCGAAGTGACGGTCACGGACACGATCGCCATCCCGCAATCGCGTCGCTTCGAGCAGCTCAAGGTGCTGTCGGTGGGAGAACTGTTGGCGAAGGCCATTCGGTACACGCATTCGGATGAATCGGTGAGCTCGCTGTTCGAGTGACACCCGCACCCAGTCACGAGTGATACGCATATGACGGCAATCCTCTCGGCTTCCAAGCGCACCGGCACCGGCAAGGGCGCGGCGCGGAAGCTTCGCGCGGCGCAGATGGTCCCCGGCGTCATCTATGGACACAGCCGCGAGCCCCTCGCGCTCGCGATGAGCAGCCGCGAGCTCGGCCGCCTGCTCGAGCGCATCGCGGCGGAAACCACCGTCGTCGAGCTCGACATCGACGGCACCGTGTCGCGCACGCTCATTCGCGAGATCCAGCGGCATCCGTACAAGCGCGAGGTGCTGCACGTCGATTTCCTCGAGCTGGTGGCCGGCGAGAAGGTCACGGTCGATCTTCCGATCGTGCTCGTTGGAACGCCGGAAGGCGTGCGCAGCTCGGGCGGCATTCTCGACCAGATCATGCGCGAAGTCAGCGTGGAAGTGGACCCGGTGAACATGCCGACCCACCTCGAGCTCGATGTCTCTGCGTTAGACATCAACGACTCGCTCCACGTGTCCGACCTCAAGGTCCCGGACGGCGTCGAAGTGCTGGAGGACGCCGAGGCCACCGTGTGCGTCGTGTCGCCGCCGCACGTCGAGGAAGAGCCGGCCGCGCCCGAAGCGGGCGCCGAGGGCGAGACCGCAACGGAGCCCGAGCTCATCCGCAAGCCGAAGGGTGAGGAGGAAGAGGGCGCCGAAGAGGAGAAGTGATCCTGGCCGGCGTGACCGTCGCCGGCTCCTGATCGAGATCGCGGCGCATGAAGCTGATCGTCGGCCTGGGCAATCCGGGGCGTGAATACGAGCGCACACGCCACAACGTCGGCTGGTGGGTGGTGGACCACCTGGCCGACGTTTGGCATCTCGGACCCTGGCGCGCGGACGGACAGGCGGCCGCCGCATCGGGCCGGTTAGGCGCGGCGCACGTGACGCTGCTCCAACCGCTCACGTACATGAATCTGAGCGGACACGCGCTGGTGCCGTACCTGCGCCGTCCGACCTTCGACCCGGCCGCCGACTTGCTCGTCGTGGTGGATGACGTCGCGCTTCCGGTTGGGCGCATTCGATTGCGGGCCAACGGCAGCGCCGGCGGACACAACGGGCTCAAGAGCATCGAGCACGAAATCGGTTCGCGCGACTACGGCCGGCTGCGCATCGGGGTGCGGCCGGTGGATCCCGAGCGCCGCATCGGCGAGCTGGCGAGCTTCGTGTTGTCGCCGTTCGGATCGGCGGACCGGGACGTCATCGTATCGCTCTATCCGCAGATCACGGGCGCCGTCGAGACCTGGGTCCGCGACGGGATCGCGGCCGCCCAGAACCGCTACAACGCGGACGCGACGGCCTGAGGTTGGTTCACCCTTCTTTCGTTCACGCTGCATGCTCTCGCTCGCCATTGTCGGGCTGCCTAACGTCGGCAAGTCCACGCTCTTCAATGCGCTCACGGCGGCCAAGGCCGACGCGGCGAACTATCCGTTCTGCACCGTCGAGCCCAACGTCGGCATCGTCGAAGTGCCGGACCCGCGCCTCGCCGTGCTGGCGGCGATCGTCCAGCCCAAGCGCATCGTCCCGGCGGTAGTCCAGTTCGTGGATGTCGCCGGGCTGGTGAAGGGCGCGTCGAGCGGCGAAGGGTTAGGCAACAAGTTTCTGGCCAACATTCGCGAGACCGACGCGATCGTGCACGTCGTGCGCTGCTTCGACGACCCCGACGTGCTGCACGTGATGGGGGCGGTGGACCCGGCGCGCGACCGGGAGGTGATCGAGCTCGAGCTGGCGCTGGCCGACCTGGCGACGGTGGAGCATCGGCTGGATCGCGTGCGCCGCGCGGCCAAAGCAGCGGACAAGGAGGCGCTGGCGGAGCTGCCGGTGCTCGAGGCGGCGTACGCCGCGTTAGGCGAAGGCACGGGCCTCTGGCAGCTGCGCCTGGACGCCGCATCGCGCGCGGTCCTCACGCCGCTGTCGCTGCTCACCATCAAACCCGTGCTCTACGCCGCGAACGTGGGCGACGCCGAGCTCACCGGCGCCGAAGGACCGTACCTGCGCGCGCTGCGCGAGGCCGTGCGCGCGAGCGGCGAACACGCCGAGATCGTCCCGTTCTCGGCCAAGATCGAAGCCGAGCTCGCCGACCTGCCCCCCGACGACCGCGCCGAGTTTCTGTCGTCGTTAGGCGTCGAGTCCGCCGGCCTCGCCCGCCTCATTCGCGCCGGCTACTCGCTCCTCGGCCTCGAGACGTACTTCACCGCCGGCGAACCCGAGGTCCGCGCCTGGACCATCCACACCGGAGACACCGCGCCCAAAGCGGCCGGCGTGATTCACTCCGACTTCGAGCGCGGATTCATCCGCGCCGAGACCGTGGGCTTCGACGAATTCGTCGCCAGCGGCGGATGGAAGGGCGCGCGCGAAAAAGGCGCCGTGCGCAGCGAAGGCAAGGAGTACGTCGTCCGCGATGGCGACGTGATGCTGTTCCGATTCAACGTCTAAAGGCGGACAACAGCGCGCACGGCACGGAGGACGGCACGGATCGCACGGCTGTGGGCGTGGGTCCCACCGATCGTGGACTGCCTCCGTTGCCTCGCCGTCTGCCAATCAATTATCTTGCATGCTCGCAGCTTTCACATAGCCCTCCCCCACACTGCTGTGGGGGCGCCAGACCACAGGGAGGTTTTACCGACATGCCTCGCCGCTACGAGGCGGTGTACATCTTCGACTCGACTCTCGAAGACGCCGCCATCCAAGAAAAACTCGGCCGTTTCCACGCCATGCTCGGCGCCGGCGACTCGCTCAACGTCGACCATTGGGGTCGCCGCCAGCTCGCGTACTCCATCGGGCCGCGAGACAACGGCTACTACGCCATCGCCCGGTTCGAAGCGGAGCCCAGCGTGCTCCCCGAATACGAGCGCGCGCTCAAGCTCGACGACGGCGTCGTCCGGTATCTCGTCGCGCTGCACGAGCACGAGGTGGGCGCACCGCCGATGAGCGAGGACGAGATCGCCGCGGGCCGCACGGCGCGGAACGCCGATGATGACGACGACGAGGACTGACCCATGCGACGCCCACAGAAAAGCTGCCCCTTCTGCGAGTCCCGCGTGCGCTTCATCGACTACAAGGATGATCGTACGTTAGGCCGCTTCCTCACCGACACCGGCAAGATCCTGCCGAGCCGCCTGAGCGGCGTGTGCGCGCGCCACCAGCGGCAGCTCGCGGTGTCCATCAAGCGCGCCCGCTACCTGGCCTTGATCCCCTACATTCGGGGACACCAGGCCTGACGGATGCCTAACGGCACCACGCCGGCGCCGCGCGAGCGGGGATGGATCCGCGTCATCCTCGCCCTCGCGGCGTTCCTCGTGATTCCGCACATCCCGGGTGGTCCGTCGACGTTGCCCGTCATCGACACACTCGTGCTGCTCGTCCCCGCCCTCGCCGCCTGTTGCGTGGTCGGGTGGTGGGCCGGCGGCTCGTTGTGGCTCGCACTCATCTGGTCGGCGCTCGCCGCCGCCATTCTCACGCTGCCGCCGCCGCCCAACGTCGACGCGGCCTACTACGCGCTGGCGCGCGGCTGGGGAGTGCTCGTCGCCGCGGCGTTCGGCGTCGTGTGCATCGTCGGCCGGCGGCAGCCCTTCATCGCGCGCGCGCTCCTCGGCCTCGGCCTCGCCATCGTGCTGTCGTTAGGCGTGATCGCCACCGGCCGCCTCGATCCCGCCGGCGCCGAGCAGGTCTTTGCCGCGCAATTCGCCGCCCGGAACTCGGCGGCCGTCGACGAGATGCAGAAGGACGCGTGGCAGGTGGCCGTGTCGTTCCCGAAACTCGCCGACATGGCAAACAAAGTTGCCGATCGGCAGGCCGAGGTGCAGGAGCGGATGTCTGAATACGCGGCGCCGCTCTATCCGGCATCACTCGCGCTCGAAGCACTGGCCGCGCTCGCGCTCGCCTGGGCGCTGTTCCATCGCCTGAGCCGGGTTCGCATCGGGGCGCCGCTCGCGCCGCTCCGGCAATTCACGTTCGGCGATCAGCTCGTCTGGGCGCTCATCGTCGGCACCATCCTCATTCTGATTCCGTCGCGCGACGCCATCGCCGCCGCCGGCAAGAGCGTCCTCATCTTTTTCGGGACGCTCTATGCGCTGCGCGGCTACGGGATCTATGCGTGGTGCATCTCGCGCCGCGTCGCCGTCACCAGCGTGGCGGTCGCGGTCGCCGCATTCCCGTTCTCGCTCGTCACGGTGCCGTGGGCGGTGGGCCTCGGCGTGAGCGACACGTGGATCGACTGGCGCCGCCGTCTCAAGCATTCGCTCATCGGCGGCCGCGACCGCTGACCTCTCGCCTTCGCCTAACGTATCCCCTTCGTCCGACTGGAGCACGACATGGAAGTCATTCTTCGCAACGCGATCGAAAACGTGGGCAAACCGGGCGACATCGTGAAGGTGTCCAACGGCTACGCGCGCAACTATCTCATTCCGCGCGGCCTCGCCTACGAAGCCACCGACGGCAATCGCAAACGCATCGCCGCCGAGCGCGCCCGTCTCGAAGCCGCGGAGAACGAGCGACGTGATGCGGCACAGACCGTCGCCGACCGCCTGGCGCAGGTCTCGCTCACCTTCTCGGCGCGCGTGGGCGACGAGGAGAAACTCTTCGGCTCGGTGACCGCCGCCGACATCGCCCAGCAGCTGCACTCGCAGGGCTTCCCCGAGATCGAAAAGCGCCAGATCGAGCTCCACGAGCCGATCAAGGCGTTGGGCGTCTACCGTGTGCCGATCCGCTTACACGCGGAAGTGAAGCCCGACATCAAGGTCTGGGTGATCAAGCAGTAGCCGGCGCACCGTACCGTTTTCTGACAGCCGCCTCGGGGACCTGGTCTCGAGGCGGCTGTCGTCGCTGGCGGCCCGACGTCGCCGAGACGCGCTGCCAACCGGAAAAAACTGAGCGAGTTCGCATCGAGCACGCTCGTTGCGTACCCGGCATCGTGGCGACCGCACGCTCGACCGATGACGGAGCAACGCATTGTTTCACGCTACCCGATCTCGCAGCACAGAGGCCTGGACCGACCGCGACATGCGCGACGTGGATTGCGCAGCGGCGAGCGGGTTATGCATTACGTTGGAACAGCCCGTCGCATTCGACCGCGACCACGTCACGCCACTCGCCATCCTGGTCCAGCACAGCATGTCCCAGCCGTTGCCCCAACCGGAATCCGATTCGCTCACGACCGCGCGCCGCGCCGCGCTCCTCTGCGCGGACCTCAAGGCCAATGACATCGTGGTCCTCGACCTGGCGCGCGTGTCGGACGCCACCGACTACTTCGTCATCGCCAGCGGCTCATCGGACACGCACGTCCGCGCGATCGCGGAGCACGTGCTCGAGGAACTGAGAAAAGAGGGTGTGAGAGCGCACCACGTCGAAGGCCTCACGCAGGGGCGGTGGGTGTTGCTCGACTACATCGATTTCGTGGTCCACGTGTTCCATCCCACGCTTCGGTCATTTTATCAGTTGGAGCGGCTGTGGGGTGACGCGGCGACAATCCCGATCGAGGGATTGCGGGCGGGGATGTGATGCTCGCCCGGGCACGTCGCGCGCTCTGTGTCGCGGCGCTGATCGCGATCAGCCCGGCCGCGCTCCATGCCCAGGACTACTTCGGACAGAATCAGGTGCAGTATCGGAATTTCGACTGGCAGGTCATCGAAACCGATCACTTCCTGATTCACTACTATCCCGACGAGCGCGAGGCGGCGATGGATGCCGCGCGGTTGGCAGAGCGCGCGTATGCGCGTCTGTCGCACGTGCTGTCGCACGAGTTCCGAGAGAAGAAACCGATCATGGTGTTCGCATCGCGATCGGATTTCGGCCAGAACAACGTGACCGGCGATTTAGGCGAAGGCACGGGCGGCGTGACGGAGCCGCTGCGCGACCGGATGCTGCTGCCGTTCACGGGCGACTACCGCTCGTTCGAGCACGTGTTGACGCACGAGATGGTGCATGAATTCCAATTCGATATCTTCCAGCACGGGCGCGGCGCAGGCTCGGCGATCCCGTCGCTGTCGGCGGTGGATCCGCCGCTGTGGTTCATGGAAGGCATGGCCGAGTACTTGTCGATCGGACCGGACGATCCGCACACGGCGACGGTGATCCGCGACGCCGCGCTCAACGACAACCTGCCGTCCATGCAGCTGATGACGGAACGGCCCGACCTGTACTTTCCGTACCGGTACGGCGAGTCGTTCTGGGCCTACGTGGGCCAGCGGTGGGGCGACGACGTGATCGGCGCGATTCTGAGCGACGCCGCGTCGTTAGGCGTGCCGGCCGCGTTCTCGCGCGAGACCGGCATGTCGCTCGAGGACCTGGGCAACGCGTGGCGGTATGCCATGCGCGCGCGGTACCTGCCGCCGGTGGCGCACCTCGAGCGGCCGCGCACGTTCTCGCAGCCGCTGCTCACCGAGCGGCGGAGCGGCGGACAGATCTTCCTCGCGCCGGCGCTCTCGCCGAACGGGCAGTACATCGCGTTCCTGTCCAACGGCAGCTTCGTGCGCGGCCAGGTGTTCATCGACCTGTGGCTGGCCGACGCGCGCACCGGCAAGCGCATCGCGCGCCTCGTCAAGAGCACGTTCGACCCGAGCTACGAGGAGCTGCAGATCCTCTATTCGCAGAGCGCGTTCTCGCCCGACAGCAAGCGGCTCGCGTTCACTGCGTTAGGCGAAGGCAAGGAAGTGCTCTACATCCTGGATGTCGCGACCCACCGGCGCATCGCGCGCATCGCGCTGCCGCTGGACGGCATCACGAGTCCGAGCTGGTCGCCGGACGCCAGGCAGATCGTGTTCTCGGGCGATCACGGCGGCATCACCGACCTCTACGTGATCAACGCCGACGGCTCGGGGCTGCGCCAGCTGACCAACGACAAGTACGGCGACCTGCAGCCCCAGTGGTCGCCCGATGGATCCACCATCGCGTTCGCGACCGATCGCGGCGACGGCGCCGACCTCGCCCAACTGCACTTCCCGAAGATGCGCATCGCGCTCTATCACCTGCGCGATGGATCGATCGATGTGCTGCCCGGACAGAGCGGCCTCAACATCAATCCGATGTGGGCGCCGGACGGCAAGTCGATCGCGTTCGTGAGCAACCGGACGGGCATCGAGAACCTCTTCCTCGCCGACCTGACGACCGGCGAGGAGCACCAACTGACCCACGTCGTCGGCGGCGTATCGGCGATCACCGAGGTGAGTCCCGCCATCTCGTGGGCGCAGGGGACCGACCGCCTCGTCTACACGTACTACTCGGACGGCAACTATTCGATCTGGGCGGTGGACCATCCGCGCGCCCTCGTCGCTCGGCCTAACGGAGCGCCGGAACAAACGGTGGCGCTGCACGGCGGCAGCGGCGGCGGCGGCGGGGCGAGCGCCGGCATCGCCCGCGTCGCACCGACACCCGGCGATCTCGTGCCTAACGGAATCGATGCCGCACCCTCGGAGGCGTCGCGCGCCGAGTCGGCGCCGGCCGACGACCTGCCCGCGGACACCGTGGCCCATGCGCGCGCGCCGGTGACCGTCGAAGCCCTGCTCGACAGCGCCGACCTCACGCTTCCCGACACCACCACCTTCAAGCGCTATCGCTACCGCGTGCGCTTCGCGCCGGACTACGTGGCCCGTCCCTCGGTCGGCTACGCCACCGATGATTTCGGGAGCGGCGTCTACGGCGGCACGGCCATCGTTCTCAGCGACATGACCGGCAACAACCAGCTCGCGTTCGCCGGCGCGGTCAACGGCCGCATCGCCGACGCCCAGATGTTCGCCGGCTACACGAACCTGGGCCGCCGCTTCCAGTACTCCACCGGCATCTACCAACAGCCGTACTACTTCGCCAACGGGTACGGTCTCGCCGGCGACGCGCAGGGATTCTTCGAGACGCAGATCATCACGCGCTACATGGTCCGGCAGGCGTACGGCGTCGGGATTTACCCGCTCGACCGCTTCACGCGCATCGAGTTGGGCATGCGCCTAACGAACCTCGAGCGCAACGACCTCGTGTTCACGCGCCAGCTCGACTCGTCGTACACGCAGATCGACGGCTTCAACGAAGCCGACCAGAACGGCCGCACCGTCAATTACGTGCAGCCGCTCCTGGCCTACGTGTCGGACAACGTGCTCTGGGGCTACACCGCGCCGATCTACGGACGGCGCTACCGCTTCCAGGCGCAACCGGCGCTGGGCAGCCTCAAGTGGACCGAATATCTGGCCGACTATCGGCGGTACGATCCGATCCTGTTCAGCTATCTCACCGTCGCCACGCGCGTCATGGCGAACGTGTCCACCGGCCGCGACGCCGACTCGCTCCGCAAATACATCGCGTACTCGGACGAGATGCGCGGCTATGACGGCGCGACATTCTCGTCCGCGCAGGGCACCTGCCCCACGACCACGACATCGGCGCTCTATCGCTGCTCTCCCCTTCTGGGCAGCAGCCTCGCCATGGCGAGCGCAGAGCTGCGGTTCCCGATCTACCGCGGCGGCATGATTGCCGGTGTGATCCCGCTCCCGCCCATCGAAGGTGCCTTCTTCTACGACGTCGGCACCGCCTGGTTCAGCGGCCAGGACGTGGTGCTCCATCGCGTGCGCGTCGATGACCCCACCAACGTGCGCGGCCTCCTCACCAGTCACGGCGTGAGCATTCGGATCAACATGTTCAACTACGTGATCCTCGGGTGGAGCTACGCGATCCCGACGGAAGCGACGGGTCACCGGGGCGTCTGGCAGTTCTCGATCTACCCACCGTTCTAGACAAGCGCGCTTTGGCGCGCTTCCCTTTCCCAAGTTTTCCCGCTGCCTTAGCTTGCAGGCGTGCGTAGAGCGTTTTTCGCGATTGCGCTCGTGCTGGCGGCGTGCGGTCGGAACGAGCGCGCCCGCACTCCCGCCGCGCCCGCCGATCATCCTGCTCCCCAGCAGTCCGCTGGTCCCGATGCGCTCGTGCTTTGGTTTCCACGAGCCGGGGGACACGTTCGCGCATTTGCATACCCGTCGCTCGACTCCGCACTCTGGACGTCGGCCGAGAAAGCGCCGGCGCTCGAGCGTGTGCTCGGATTCGACGACGAAGCGGGATCCGTCACCGGCGTCGACCAGAAGGGCGCCGTGGTGCGCGTCGACCTGCGACTCGGCGCGGTCTCGCGCGACGCGAAACCCAAGCTCACGCGGCTCGCGTCGAGCGACGGGTCGAGCGTGTACGGCATCGCCAAGGATGGGAGCGTCGTTCGGCTGACGCCCGCCGGCCAGTGGACGTTCAAGGCGCCCGAAGCGCCGCACGACGTGATCCCCGAGCCGGACGGATCGCTGCTGCTCGTGGCGGATCGCGGCGACAAGACCACCGTCTGGCAGATGCATCCGCCCGATCGCCAGCTCACCGACACGGCGCACCTGCCCGTCGTTGGGCGCGCGCTGCGCACGATGGTCGGCGACCGGGTGTATTTCACTGTCGACTCGGGACTGATCGGCCTGCGCAACCGCGGTCTGGAACCGGTGCCGAGCGTGCACCTCGACCATCACGTGCGCGCCCTGGCCACGACGCCCAGCGGCGATCGCATCTACGTCGCCGAGGACTCGGCGGACGCGATCGTGGTGATCGACCGCTACACGCACAAGATCGACACGCGCGTTCCGTTAGGCGGGCAGGCCATCGACCTGCGCATGGATCCCACCGGCCGCTACGTCCTCGCGCGGCCGGCCGCCGGCGACTCGGCGTGGGTGATCAACGTCGGCACCGACCGGCTCGTGGGTGCCGTGTCGACGGAATGGCGCGCCGACCTGCCCGCCGTCGCGCCTAACGGATGGCTTGCGCTGCTCTCCGGCCACGACGTCGCGCTCGTCGACGGCGAGTCGCTGCGCGTCGAGAAAACCGTGAAGGACGGCGCCGGCGACACGTGGCTGTTCATCACCTGGAACGGGTTCCGCCGCCCCGACAGGCCGTCCGACCAGGCCCTCACCCTCGCCGACAGCTCGGCGCGCGACACGTCAGCCGGTGAGCCGGCTCACGATACAGGCAACGTGTTCGCGACGGCGCCCGATACCACCGGCGCCACCGGCGCACGGCCGGCCATGGCGCCGCCTCCACCTGGCACCGCCGGCGACAGCGTGAAAGGCGCCGCGCAAGGCGTCGGCCTCGGCGGCTTCACGGTGCAGTTTGCCGCGCTGCGCTCACAAAAGTTGGCCGACTCGCTGGCCCGCACCATCGCCGTGGACGGCGCGCATCCCCGCGTCGTCGAAGCACCGCACAACGGCGACATGATCTATCGCGTGGTGCTGGGGCCGTACGCCACGAAAGACGACGCGCTGCGGGTGGCCAAGGCGTCTGGTGCATCGTACTGGATCTATCCCGGAGTACCGTGACCGTGAGCTCTCCGCTCGACCACACGATCACTTCCGCGTGGGAACAAGAAGGACAACGCATCGCGTCGGCGCTCGATTTTCGCGCGTCGGCGCTCGTCATCGGATCCGATCCCGTTGCCGCGGCCGAGGTTGCGCTGGGCATGGCGCGCGCGCAGGCGCGCCGCCGCCGTGTATGCGTGGCCGACGTGGTGGGTGAGCTCAAGCCGATCGAAGATCTCGTGCCGTACGACTTCGAGTACGGGCTCATGGACGCGTTCTTCCAGGGCGTCTCGCTCAACAAGGTCGCGTATCCGGTCGACCCGGCGCGCAACTTGTTGCTGCTGCCGAGCGGACCGAAGCCCATCGACCACGACGCCATACTCGGCAGTGCGCGGTGGGCGTCGCTCGCCGCAGGGTTCCGCGATGCCGGCGCGCTGCTCCTGGTGATCGCGCCGGACGACACCGCGGGCACCGGGCCGGCCGCGCTGGCGATGGACGGCGTGGTGCTGGTCGGAGACGCGCATGCGCCACCCGGCGCGCCGGTGCTCGCGCACGCACGCGCCGAGACGATGGAGCCGGCCGACGCGGCCGAACCGGTCATGTCGGACGCGCAATTCGAGGAGCAACTCGTGGCCGCGACGCCCGATGGGCTGCCGGCGGGGCGCGCGACGCCGGCGCAGCTCGCCACGGTGGCTCCGTTAGGCGCGCGCCCCGTGCCCTTCTGGATCGGCATCGCCGTGGCGGCGGTGGTGGCGATCGCCCTGGCCACGTATGCGGCCGACAAGTTCATTCCGCGCCCCACGCCGAACGCCGATGCGTCGATCGCCCAGCCACCGGCGGCCGAGAGCGCCGCGGGCCAGGCCGCGCTGCCGGCTGGAGGTTCTCCCGATTCCGGAAGCGAGAGCCCGCATGACGACGGAGCGCGAGCCGATGTCGCTGCCGGCACGCTGGTGGCCAACCCCACCGACTCGGCCCGCGCGTCGGCGTTCGCCGTGGCCGTGGCAGAAGTGGCGAGTGAGACGAGCGCGAACGTCACCATCGATGATGAGTCACGCAAAGGACTGCCGGCCCTGACGGTGTCGCCGGAAGAAGGCAAGCCACCCAGTGGGCCCTTCCTCGTGGTGAGCGGCGCGTTCAACACGCGCTTCTCGGCCGACTCGATGCTGCGGGCGCTCAGGCGTCGGGGTGCGTTGCGGCCGGCGCAGGGCCACATTACCGAGCTGCCGCTGTCCATTCTCGTGCAGACGGGCGTGGCCGCAAACCAAGCGGCGTTTTTCACTCACGGCTATCGACTCAAAGGGCTGCCGGTGTACGCGCTCATGCAGGCGGACGGCAGCGTCAACTTGTACGCCGGCGCGTTCAATTCCATCGACGCCGCCCAACCGCTCTTGTACCGCTTCCGCGCCAACGGCGACCAGCCGCGCGTGGCCTACCGCATCGGGAGAGTCTTCTAGTGCGCCTGACCAGACTCGAGCTCCACGGGTTCAAGTCGTTCGCGGATCACGTCCACCTGGTGTTCGAGCCCGGGGTAACGGCGATCGTCGGGCCTAACGGATGCGGCAAGTCCAACGTGTCGGACGCGGTGCGCTGGGTGTTGGGCGAGCAGCGTGCGCGGGCGCTGCGCGGCGCGAAGATGGAAGAGGTCATCTTCCAGGGGTCATCGGCCCGTCGTGCGGTGAACATCGCCGACGTGTCGCTGCACTTCGAGAACGACGACGGGGCGCTGGCCGTGCCGTTTCGCGAAGTCGTGATCACCCGCCGGCTTTCGCGGTCCGGCGACAGCGAGTATCTGCTGAACGGCGCACCGTGCCGGTTGCGCGACATTCAGGACATGGTGCGCGGCACGGGGTTGGGCGCGGATTCCGGAGTAGTGATCGAGCAGCGCATGATCGACGCGCTGTTGTCCGATCGGCCTGATGACCGGCGCGAATTGTTCGAGGAGGCGGCGGGAGTCGGGTTGTATCGGGACCGGCGCCGCAGCACGGAGCGGCGACTGGAGGAGACGACGGTCGATCTGTCGCGACTCGACGACCTGATTTCCGAGGTGCAGAGCCAGGTGCGGTCATTGGCGCGCCAGCGCCGGCGGGCGGAGCGGCACACGGAGCTCATGGCGAAGCGGTACGCGGCGGAGATCACGCTGGCATCGCGCGACATGGCGGCGTGGCACGAGGAGCTGCAGCAGCTCGAGGGTCGCCTAACGGAACTGCGGGCGGCGCTGCCGGCGAGCGACGAGGACGTGCGCGCCGCGGACGACCGCCGCGCGCGCGCGCACAGCGCGCGTGCGGCGGCCGAAGCGCGGCGCGCCGAGCTGGGCCGCCTCGTGGCGGCCCAGCAGC
This sequence comes from Gemmatimonadaceae bacterium, assembly GCA_036273715.1. Classification (NCBI taxonomy): domain Bacteria; kingdom Pseudomonadati; phylum Gemmatimonadota; class Gemmatimonadia; order Gemmatimonadales; family Gemmatimonadaceae; species Gemmatimonadaceae bacterium. The sequence continues at coordinate 52,095 of DASUHB010000013.1, read as the reverse complement.
AGGACACGCTCCAACTCGAGGGCGAAGTGCGCGTTGGCGAGGAGCGCCAGCGCAACGCGCTGGCGCGCCGCCAACGCGCCGAGGAGGAGCGTCGGTTAGGCGAGGAAACCGGCAGCCGGCTGCGGCGGGAGCGCGAGGCGGCCCGCGCCGAGCGCGTGGCGCTCGAGGGCGAGCTCGACGCCGCGCGCTCGGCGCGCGAACAGCGTGAGGCGGCGGAGAACGACGCGCGCGGCGCCGTCGGCGCGGCGCGCGCGGCGTTCGACGCCGCCGACCGGGAGCTGCGCCGCCTCCGCGATGAGCTGCGCGGCCTCGAGCTCGACGCGGACGGCGCGGAACGCGAGCTCGCAGAGCTCGCGGAACGCACCGACGCGCTGAGCGCCGAACGCGAGCACGTCGAGTCGGTCCTCGCCGATGCATCGAGCACCCTCGCCATCGCACGCATCGCCGCCGAGGAAAGCTCGGCCGCGGCTGCCGCCGCCGCCGAACGTTTGTCCGCGGCGCAAGCGGCCGCCGAGGATGCACGGGCCACCGAGGGCGACGCGCGTGCCGCGCTCGTGCGCCTCGATGACCAGCGCACCTCGCTCGAGGGTCGGGTCCACGCGCTCGAAGGACTCGAGCGCGAGCGGGTGGGTCTCGCGCCGGCCGCCGCGCGTCTGCTCCGCGACCGCGAGCGTTTCGGCGACGGCGCGGTGTTGGGACCGCTCTCCGACTTCTTGAGCGCGGGCGCGGCCGACGCAGCCACAGTCGAACGCTACCTGGGCGCGAGCGTGCACGCAGTGCTCGTGCGGGATACGGCGGCGGCCGACGCGATTCGCGCCTGGCACGCCGAAACGAACCCAGGGCCCCTGCTTCTCTTGCCGCTCGATGCGGCGCAGGACGAGGGGCACGCCGACGATGCGCTGGCGCGGCTGGTGCGTGCGTCCGATCCGGCGCAGGCGTGGGTGCGCGCATTGTTAGGCCGCGTGCGGTCCATTGCGGGCGGCGCGGCGTTCGTGGATGCGCGCGGCGCCGTGTGGCTCCCCGGATCGGCGGCGGGCCCCGGGCCGCTGCGCCGGCGCGCGGAGCTCACCGAGCTCCGCGAGGAGCTCGAGCGTACGGAGCGCGCGCGCGCCGCGGCGGCCGCGGCCGCCGAGGCGGCGCGGGCGCGGTTAGGCGAAGCGTCGGCGGCCGCGACCGCGGCCGCCGACGCGTTCGGCCGGGCGCAGCACGCCGAGCGCCAGGCCGCCGGCGTCCACGAAGAAGCGGAACGCCGCGAACAGCGCGCGGCCCGCGAGCTGGCCGGCGTCATCGCGCTCGTCGACAAAGTCGCCTCGCGCCGCGGCGAGCTGGGCCAACGGTTAGGCGACCTCGCGCGACGCAGCGTCGAAGGGAGCCAGGCCGTCACCGCGCGCGAAGCCGAGTGCGCGACGGCCGCCGAGCATCTGGCGGAGCGCGAGCGGGCGCAGGACGCAGCCCGAGAGGAACGCGCACGCTGGCAGGTGATCGAAGCGCAGCTGCAAGCCCGGCTGCGCGTCGCCGCCGATCGCGACCGCCAACTCGAGACCGATGCGGCGACCGCCACCGCGCGGCTCGAGGCGCTCATGTCCGAGCTCGGCGACATCGCGCTCGCCGACCGCGAGCTCGCGGCGCACATCGCGGCATGGCGCCTCGACCTCGAGTCCCGCCGCGCTTCGTTAGGCGACGCCGAAGGCCATCTGCGCGAGGCCGAAGCCGACGTGCAGCGCGCCGATGCGGAGCTCGAGCATCAGGAGCACGCGCTCGCCGACGCGCACCGCCGCGCCAGCCAGGTGAGCGACGACCTCCATCAGGCGGAGCTCCGATTCACGGAGCTGTCGGGACGCCGCGCGATGATCCGCGAACGTCTCGAAACCGAATGGCGCCGTCCGTTGGACGAGATGCTCGCCACCGTCGTCCCCGCCGACATCGATGAGGACATCCTCCGCGCCGAGCTCGATGGCCTGCGGGCCGAGCTCGAGTCGATCGGCCCCGTCAATCCGTTGGCCGTCGAGGAGCACGACGAAGAAGTGAAGCGCCTCGACTTCCTCAGCGCCCAACGCACGGATCTGCAGAACGCCAAGGCGTCGCTGCAGCAGGCGATCCGCGAAATCGACGTCACGGCGCGCGAGATGTTCCTCACGACGTTCACGCAGATCCGCGAGAACTTCCACCACATCTTCATGACCCTGTTCGGCGGCGGCGAGTGCGAGCTCAGCCTCGAGAACCCCGACGCCCCCCTCGACTGCGACATCGAGATTCATGCGTCGCCCCGCGGCAAGCGCACGCAGCGCATCCATCTCCTGTCCACGGGCGAGCGCGCGCTGGTCGCACTGTCGCTCCTGTTCGGCATCTTCCTCACCAAGCCGAGCCCGTTCTGTCTCCTGGACGAAGTCGATGGTCCGCTGGACGATCAGAACGTCGGCCGCTTCGTGCGCATGCTGAACCAGTTCAAGGAGCGCACTCAGTTCATCGTCATCACGCACAATCCGCGCACCACCACCGAGGCGGCGGACGCGGTGTACGGCGTGACGATGCAGGAACCGGGTGTGTCGTCGTTCGTGAGCGTGCGCCTGCGCGGCGGCCAGTTGGAGACGGCCGAGGAAGCCGCGGTCGGCGCCTGAGCTGCGTTAGGCACCGGCCGCGCACACGTCCGTGCGTCTCACCACCGTCGGCACCGGCACCGCGGCGCCGTCGCCCGCACGCGTGAATGCCGGCCACCTGGTGGACGCGGGCAGCATCCACCTGCTCATGGACTGCGGCAGCGGCGTCGCCCACCGCCTCGCGGCCATCGGCGCCGACTGGATGCGCATCACGCACCTCGCGCTCACACACTTTCACGCCGACCACGTACTCGATCTGCCGTCGCTGCTGATTGCGTGGCGCTGGGGTGCGCTGCCGCCGCGCACCGCGCCGCTCGAGATCATCGGCCCGGCGGGCACGGCGCGCCTGGTCGAAAGCTTTGCAACGATCTTCGGCGATCTGGTTGGGCATCCCGATTTCCCCGTCAGCGTGCGTGAAATGGCGCCCTCCGATGCGATCGAGCTCGGGAACGGCGTGCAATTGGAGTCGCGACCGGTTCCCCATACCACTGAAAGCATCGCATATTGTGTGAGGGGCGGCGGCAGGCGTCTCGTCTACACCGGCGACACCGGCTACGACGAGGGTCTGGCCGGCTGGGAGTCGGCTCGCGGTTGCGACCTGCTGTTGGCCGAATGTTCGCTGCCCGACGACATGGCGATCGCGACGCACCTATCTCCGTCCCGGTGCGCGGCGCTCGCGGCGGCCTTGGAGCCCGCACGGCTGGTACTCACACACTTCTATCCACCCGTCGAAGCCGTGGACGTGCGCGGCACGATCCAGACGCGCTACGCCGGCCCCGTGGTGCTGGCGTCCGACGGTTGGGCAATCGATATCGAGGACATCTGAATGTTGGTCGTGATGAAGCACGGCGCGTCGCAATCCGAGATCGACGCGGTGGTGGCGGCGATCGAGGAGATGGGATACGAAGCGCGTCCCATGCCCGGTTCGCAGCGTACGGCGGTTGGTCTCGTCGGCAACGACGGCCGCGTCGATGCATCGCGCATCGAAGCATTGTCCGGCGTGGCGCAGGTGATTCACGTCACGCAGCCGTACAAGCAGGTCTCGCGGGAATGGCGGCCGGAAAACACCATCGTAAAGATCGCGCCAGGAGTTTCGGTAGGCGGCAACGACGTGGTGGTGATCGCGGGTCCGTGCTCGGTGGAATCGGAAGATCAGATTGTCACGGCGGCGCGACTGGTGCGCGACGCCGGCGCCACGTGTCTGCGCGGGGGCGCGTTCAAACCGCGCAGCTCGCCCTACTCGTTCCAGGGACTCGGCCGGCGCGGACTGGAGCTCCTTGCGTTAGCCCGTCAGGAGACGGGGCTCGCCGTGGTGACCGAGGCGATGGATGAGGAAGGCGCGGAGCTCGTCGCCGAGTACGGCGATGTGATCCAGATCGGCGCGCGGAACATGCAGAATTACTCGCTGCTCAGATTCGTCGGGAAGTTGGACAAGCCCGTGCTGCTCAAACGCGGCCTCGCGGCGACGATCGGCGAGCTGCTGCTGAGCGCGGAATACGTGCTCGCCGCGGGCAACCCGAACGTGATCCTGTGCGAGCGCGGCGTGCGCACGTTCGACACGGTGACGCGCAACATGCTCGACCTCACCGCCATTCCGATCGTGCAAGGTTTGTCGCATCTGCCGATCATCGCCGATCCGAGTCACGGGACGGGTGTGCGGGACAAGGTCATTCCGATGGCCCGCGCCGCGGTGGCAGCGGGCGCGCACGGGATTCTCGTGGAAGTGCATCCGAATCCCGAGCGCGCGCTGTCGGACGGTGCGCAGTCGCTGTATCCGGAGCAGTTCGCCCAGCTGGTGCGCGAGTTGCGCTCGATCGCCGGCGCGATCGGGCGACGCGTTGCGCCGGCGCCCGACGGGAGCACTGCGGCAGTCCGCGTGTAGTAAGAGAGGAGCGGGCGGTTGCCCTTCACACGCCACGAGACACAGGAATGCGCGTCGTTTCGATCATCGTTAGTCTTGCCGCCATGGCGTCGCCGCTCGGCGCGCAGCAGTCCGTCGTCTCGCGCGCCGAGCACGTGTACGCGAACATCAAGACGCTGCGCGCCTCGTTCACGCAGACGGTGACCAACCCGCTCACGCACTCGGACGTGACATCGCACGGCGAGCTGCAGCAGCGCATTCCGGGCGACGTCTCGGTGCGGTTCACCGATCCGGCCGGCGACCGGATCGTGGCGAACGGGAAGGTCGTCTGGGTGTATCTGCCGAGCACCAATCCGGGGCAGGTGATCCGCACGAATCTCGACAGCAGCGGCGTGCAGGTGCCCGACGTGGCGACATGGTTCCTCGACTCGCCGGACACGCGCTACACGATCAGCAGCGCAGGCACGGCGGCGATCGACGGCCACGCGACGACGGCGGTGACGCTCGTGCCGAAGGACAAGTCGCTGCCGTTCACGAAGGCGACGATCTGGGTGGACGACGACGACTCGTTGATCCGCCAGGTGGAAACGATCGACGCGCAGGGGCTGAAGCGGCGGATCGAGCTCACCCGGCTTGCGCCTAACGCGACGCTGGACAGGGATGCGTTCCAGTTCAAGGTGCCGAAGGGCGTGAAGGTGTTCGGCCAGGGCTGACTGAGCCGGACGAACGGCGCGGCGGCGAGGGCGCTGCCTAACGCGTCGCCGCGACGTTTCTTACCGCCGCGGTCATCACCCGATAGACCTCCTGCGCCATCGGATCGCCCGCCAGTGCGTCCATGTTGGCGCGCACGGTCTGCTCGTCGCCGCGGATGGCAGGTCCGGTGAGCGAGGCCGGCGCCGGCGCCAGCCGGGCATTCTCGGCGGCCGCGGTCCAGAGCGGCAGCAGCGCCTGCCGGGCGACCGCCGGGTCGACGCCCGACTCGGCCATCGCGCGTTCGCCTAACGCAAGAAGGACCGGCGGGAAGTTCGACACCAGCACCGCCGCGGCGTGGTAGAGCGGTTTGCGGCCGGCCGGGATCTCGAGCGTCTGGGCGCCTAACGCCGCCGCCAGCGCGCGGCCCGCCGCCCGCGCGCCCTCGTCGCCGTCGACGCCGATCCACGCGCCGCGCAAGAGCGCCGGCGCGCGCGACGGGTCGGCCAGCGGGACCAGCGGATGAAAGGTGCCGGCGGCGTGGCCCCGGGCGCGCAGCCTGGACAGTCCCGGCGGATCGGCGCTGCCGCTCGCGTGCAGGACCACCGCATCGGCACGCAGCGGCGACGCGGCCAGCTCGTCGAGCGCGGCGTCGAGCTGCCCGTCGCGCACCGTCACCAACACGATGGTCGCATCGGCGATCGCACCGGGAAGCGCGCCGACCGTCACGCGATCCACGGCGTCGCCGGCGTGCCGGCCGTGCACGCCGACCACGTCCACGCCGCCCGCGCGGAGCGCCCGCGCCAGGCCGCGCCCCGCCCGGCCGGCGCCGAACACGAACACATGCGCCGTCACGGACGCGACGGGGCGACGTGCGTCGTTGTGCGCGCGGCCTCCATGAGCAGGTCGTGCTCCGAGCGGGCGTGCGACGCGAGGTCCAGCGCCGTCGCAATCACGGTGTCGCGCGCCACCGACCGGCGGAACGCCGCATCCGCGCCGAACGCGAAGCGGGCGATCTCGCCGCCTAACAAACGGTCGACCAGCGGCGCCGCCGCCGCAAACTGCGCGCTGGTCAGCGCCACGTGCTTCGCCTGCAGACGCCGCCAGAGCGCGTCGCGCATGGCGGCGGTGACCGTGAACTCCGGCGACGCCACGCCGTGCGCGCTCCTCACTGCCAGCGCCGTCTCCGTGAGCGCGTCGCGGAACTTCTGGATGTCGGCGCCAAGCTCCTCCTGGAACGCGAGCACCGAGTCGGCTGTGTCCGCCCGGACGAGGACATCGGGCGCGATGCCGCCGCCGCCATACATCGCGCGCCCGTCGTCGGTGTGGTACACGGCGTGGGTGGTATCGGGATGCGCGATCGCGCTGTCGCCCGTGTCCGAGGTCGTGTCCTCGTGCAGCTTCTGGATGCTGCGTCCCGACGGCGTGAACCAGCGCGCCGTGGTCAGCTTGAGCGCGGCGTCGCCGTCGCCTAACGGAAACACGGACTGCGCCACCCCTTTGCCGTAGGTCGGCGCGCCGACGATCACCGCGCGGTCATGGTCCTGCAACGCGCCGGCGACGATCTCGGCCGCACTCGCGGTGTGCCCGTCCACCAGTACGATCACCGACAGATCGGGCCACAGCTGCGACGTCGAGTTGCGGATGTCGTGCGTGGCGGCTTTTGTGCGGCCGCGCATGTCCACGATCACCCGGCCGCGGTTCAGGAACATTTCGGACACGCCGACGCCCTGCTCGAGCAGACCACCCGGGTTTCCGCGCAGATCGAGTACGAGCGTCTGCATCCCGCGACGCCTGAGCGCGCCGATGGCGTTCCGCAGCTCGTCGGCCGCCGAGTCGCTGAAGATCGTCAGGGCGGCATAGCCGACGCGGTCGGTGAGCATCATTGGATGGCGCACCGAGGCGACGTGGATGTCCTGTCTCACGATGTGGAACGGCAGGCGGTCAGCCACACCGGGCCGCGCAATCTCGAGCGTCACGGTGGTTCCCGGGCGTCCGCGCAGCGCGCGGCTCGCCTGCTCGAGGTTCCAGCCGTTAGTCGACTGCCCATCGACGGACACGACGCGGTCGCCCGCCTGGATGCCGGCGCGGTCGGCGGGCGAGCCCGGCACCGGCGCCATGATGGTGAGCCACCCGTCGCGCAGATCCACCTGCACGCCTAACCCGACGTACGAGCCGGACGTGGTCTCGTTGAGCGAGCTGAGCTGGTCCGGCGGCAGGAACGCCGAATAGGGATCGCCGAGCCGGTCCACCAGGCCGGCGGCCGCCTTGAGGTAGAGCGATTTGGCCGGAATGGAATCGACGTAACTCTGGGCGACGCGCTCGAAGACGTGGTCGAAGAGCGCGGAGCTGGCGCCCGGCGCCAGATCGCTGGCAAAGCCGCGCTGCAGAAACCAGCCGCCGGTGACGAGGGCGGCGGTGAGCACGGCGAGGGCGGCGACGGCGCGCGAGCGGTGCATTCAGCGCCCCTGCGCCGGCGCCGGCGCGGCCGCGTCGAACAGGTCGGGCCACCGTTCGCCTAACGCAGCCCGCACGCGCGTGAAGACCGCTGCCGCATCGCCGTCGCCGTTCACGTCGACCACCGGCCCCGCCTCCGGGTGCCCGGCCTGCCAGTTCGGCGAAAGGAACATCGCGAACGCCCGCTCGACGCGCGCGTGGAAGGCGTCGCCTGCCCGCTCGATGCGATCCGGCGCGCCGCGCGCCGCCGCCCGGGCGGCCCGCACCGCTGCCGGCACCGAAAACAGCAGCGTCAGGTCGGGCGACACGCCGTTGGTCGCCAGGGCATCCGCCGCGCGAATCTCCGCCTCGGGCAATCCGCGGCCGGCCACCTGGTAGGCATACGTCGAGAGAAAATAGCGGTCGGCGAGCACCAGCGTGCCGCGCGCCATCGCCGGCACGATCACCTCGGCCACGAGCGCCGCGCGCGACGCCATGAACAGCAGCGCTTCGGCGCGGGCGTCGAGTCCGCCCGGCGTGTCGAGCAGGAGGCGCCGCGTTTCGTCGCCTAACGGAGTGCCGCCCGGCTCCCGCACGCGCAGATGATCGACGCCGCGCGCCGCCAGCCACCCCGAGAGGAGCCCGACCTGCGTCGTCTTCCCCGCCCCTTCGGGCCCCTCGAACACGATCAGGCGGCCGCGCGTCACCGTCACCCCAGCGTGATGATCGGGCTCGCCGCCCCTTTCTGGATCCCGTCCAGGATCCACTCGTTCACCCGCATCATCGTCTTGTCGAAGTTCTCCTGCGCCGCCACCATGCGCTGGTAGATCGGATTCACCTGCACCTGCTCCAACAGCTTGTCGAGCTGCGTCTCCATTTCCGGCGTCGGACTCGCGCCGCGCTCGATCATCCGTTGGGCATCCGACCGCAGCTGCTCCATCTTGCGCAGCAGAGCCACCGCCTCGCGGTCTTCGCCCAGCGCGTCATTCGCGCGGCGCACCGCTTGATATTCGGGCGTCTGGCCAATGAGGCGCCCCAACTCTCTCGCTTTGTCTTCGAGCACGTCACCCATCCTGTCGTGTCGCCGTGAGCACGCGATCGCGACCCGTGAGGTCGGGTCGCACGCGGACGTCGTGGTAGCACCCCTGGGCGCGCAGCAGCTCGGCGCATGCCGCCCCACGACGGCAATCTATCTCGATCGCGAGAAGGCCGCCGGGCTCGAGCACATCCGCCGCCTCCCGGGCCAGTGCGGCCGTCACAGCCATGCCGCCATCGCCCGCATAGAGCGCGATCGGCGGCTCCCAATCCCGCACGCTCGGCGGCAGCTCCTGCATCTCGCCGTACGCGATGTACGGCGGGTTGGACACCACCACGCGTGCGGTCTCGCCGCGCACCGGTCCAAGCAGCGTTCCCTGTCGGAATTCGACAGGTGCACGCAATGCGCCGGCCAGACGCTCGGCGTTGGCGCGCGCCACTTGGACGGCGCTCGTCGACACATCGGTCGCGATCACGCGATCGAACGCGCCTTCGTTGGACAGCGCGAGCGCAATCGCGCCCGACCCGGTGCCGACGTCGATCGCCAGTCCGCCGGCGCCGCGCGCCGCGGACCACTTGAGCACCGCGTCGACCAGGACTTCGGTTTCCTGACGCGGGATCAGCACGCGATGATCCACGTGCAGCGTGAGATGCCGGAACGCCGCGCGACCCACGGCGTACGCGAACGGCGCTCCTCGAAGCCGCTCGCGGACCGCCTGGCACACGCGCGTCACGACGTCCGCATCCAACCAGGCTTCGGGATGCGCCGATGGCCACAGGCGCGGCCGCCCCGCCACGGCGGCGATGAGGTCGCGCGCTTCCACGTCGTGCTCGTCCAGCCGCCCTCGCAGCATCACGCCTAACGAGTAGCGCAGATCGGCGACGGACATGCCGTCGTCGGCGCTCGGCATGCCCTCGGCTCCGATCGTCCCAACGACGCGGCCGTCAGGCACTCAGCTGCTCCTCGACGTCGGCCAACATCAGCCTGTCGATCAACTCGTCCAGATCGCCGTCCAGCGTGCGATCCAGTTCGTGCAGCGTGAACCCGATGCGATGGTCCGTCACCCGGTTCTGCGGATAGTTGTACGTCCGAATCTTGGCCGAGCGGTCGCCGGTACCCACCTGTGTACGGCGCATCCGCGCGCGCTCCGCCTCCTGTTCGGCGAGCCGCTGGTCGAGCAGCCGCGCGCGCAGCACCTCGAGCGCTTTGAGCTTGTTCTGCAATTGCGACTTCTGGTCCTGCTGGCTCACGACGATGCCCGTCGGAATGTGCGTGATGCGGACGGCGGAGTCGGTGGTGTTCACGCTCTGCCCGCCCGGACCCGATGACCGGAACACGTCGATGCGAATGTCCTTGTCCTCGATCGACACGTCGACGTCTTCCGCTTCCGGAAGCACCGCGACGGTGGCGGCCGACGTGTGGATGCGACCCGAGCTCTCGGTGACGGGCACGCGCTGCACGCGGTGCACGCCCGATTCCCAGCGCAACCGGCCGTAGGCGCCCTCGCCCTGCACCTTGAAGACGACTTCCTTGATCCCGCCTAACGATCCCTCGGACAGCGCGATCGGCTCCACGCGCCACCCCTGGCGCTCGCAGTAGCGGGTGTACATGCGATACAGATCGGCCGCGAAGAGCGCCGCTTCGTCGCCGCCGGTCCCGGCGCGGATCTCGACGATCGCCGGCCGGTCGTGCAGCGGATCGCGCGGCAGGAGCGCGGGCTTGAGCGCTTCCTCGAGCGCCGCGATCTCGGCGCGTGCGCGCTGCTCTTCGGCGCGGGCCTCGGCGGCGAGCTCGGGGTCGTCGGTATCGACCAGCTCCTGGGCCTGCGCGAGGTCATCCTCGTTCTTCTCGAGACGCGCCGCCAACTCGACCACCGGGGCGAGCCGGCGATGCTCACGGCCGAGGTCGGCTAGCCGTTTCGGGTCGCGAACGGTTGCGGGACTGGCGAGCTCGCGCTCGACCTCGTGAGCGCGAGTGATGGCGTCCTGGAGACGATCGCGGAGGCTCAGTGCGTCCTGCCGTGCTTCTGCTCGACTCGCCCGAAGTGGGCGTCGAGCACGGGTTTAGTGAAAGGCTGGACTTCGATCAACCGTGAAACATATCGTTGGCCAATCCGATAGGACAGGCGGACAGAGCGCGGACACGGCCGGACAAGACCGGCTCGCACTGCGTCGGGTGAAAGATCATCGGGTCGCGTCCGGCCGTGTCTGTGTTGTCCGCCTTTCCGCCTTCACTGGAGCGATGTCCGTGGCTCTCACGATCACTGATCTCTCGAAGACCTACCCGAACGGCGTGCGCGCCCTCAAGAACGTCTCGCTCACCGTGGGCGGCGGCATGTTCGGCCTGCTCGGGCCTAACGGAGCCGGCAAGAGCTCGCTCATGCGCACCATCGCCACGCTCCAGGACGCCGACGCGGGCGCGATCCAGCTCGACGGCATCGACGTCCTCAAGGACAAGGACGAAGTGCGCAAAGTACTCGGCTACCTGCCGCAGGAATTCGGCGTGTATCCGAAGATGTCCGCCATCGACATGCTCACGCACCTCGCCGTGCTCAAGGGCATCACCGGCGCGGGGGAGCGCAAGGCGATGGTCGAGGCGCTGCTCCAGCAAACCAACCTCTGGGACGTGCGCAAGAAGGCGCTGTCGACCTATTCGGGCGGCATGAAGCAGCGGTTCGGCATCGCGCAGGCGCTGCTCGCGAACCCGCGCCTGATCATCGTCGACGAGCCTACCGCGGGTCTCGATCCGGCCGAGCGCAACCGGTTCTTGAATTTGTTGTCGTCGATCGGGCGGGACGTGACGGTGATTCTCTCGACGCACATCGTGGACGACGTGCTCGAGCTGTGTCCGCGCATGGCGATCATCGCGCAGGGTGAAGTGCTCCTCGAGGGCTCGCCTAACGACTGCCTGACCACGCTCCAGGGACAGATCTGGTCGCACGTGGTGCGCGGCGACGAGGAACTGCGAACGATCGAAGCGGAGCTCAAGGTGGTGAGCAGCCACCTGGTGGCCGGACAGCACGAGGTGCGCGTGTTCTCGCCGACGAATCCCGGCGCCGGCTTCCACTCCGTGCCCACCGAGCTCGAGGACGTGTACTTCCTCACTGTCGCCCGCCACGCCGTCAACTGACCCCCGCCCGAGCGACAACCGACATGAACATGTTCCTCGAGTTTTTCTCGTTCGAGCTCAAGTACCGCGTCAAGAGCATCTCCACCTACGTGTATTTCGTCGGGTGGTTGGCCTTCGGATTTTTCTGCACGGGGTCGCAGAGCTTCGGACCGGTCGGCTTCCAGAACGGCAAAGTGCTGCTCAACGGACCGTACGCACTCGCCTACAATCAGCTCGCGGCAGCGCTGTTCGGCGTGATCATCATTTCGGCCATCTTTGGGCCATCGATTCTGCGCGACTTCCAGCGCGAGACGTACCAGATGCTGTTCACGAAGCCGATCTCGAAGTTCGCGTACCTGGGCGGCCGGTGGGCGGCCTCGTTCGTGACCTGCGTGTTCGTGTTCTCCGGAGTGTCGGTGGGCATGTGGTTAGGCACGTACGCGCCGTGGACGGACGTGGCGCGCATCGGACCGAACCATCTGTGGTGGTACGTCCAGCCGCTGCTGTCGATCACCGTCATCCAGATCTTCGTGCTCGGCTCGCTGTTCTTCGCGGTGGCGGCGCTCACGCGGAAGCTGGTGGTGGTGTACCTCGAGGGCGTGGCGCTCTTCATGATCTACATCATCGGCATCACGGTGTACGGTACGACGCGGTCCCTCGAGCATTTCTGGTCGGGCATTTTGGACCCAATCGGGTTCGTGCTGTTCGACAACATCACGCGCTACTGGACGGTGCTCGAGAAGAACACGCTCCTCGTGCCCTGGGGGTTCAGCGGCTACTCGCCGGGCGTGTTCCTGTACAACCGCATCCTGTGGAGCGCCGTCGGGCTGCTGTCGTTAGGCGTCGTGTGGCGCTTCTTCCCGATGTCGGTGGAGGCGCTCACCGCGCGATCGCAGACCAGGCGCGCGGCGAAGGCCCGGCTCATGGACGCCGAGGACGCGCGGCCGATCCGCACGCGCGTTGCGGCGGCATTGCCCAGAGTGAAGCAGGTCTTCGGCCGGAGCACCACGGTCGCGCAGTATCTGACCCTCACCCGGTTGCGCGTCCGCATGATCATGCGCGAGGTCCCGTTCTGGGGCATCGTCGCGCTACTCATCGTATTCGCCATCAACAACGGCAACTTCGCCGGCAACGTCGGGGATCAGAACGTCTGGCCGGTGACGTATCTCATGCTGCAAGCGGTCGAGGGCTCGGCCGAGCTCTTTTTCTATATCGTGGCCACGCTCTATGCCGGTGAGCTCATCTGGCGCGAGCGCGACAACCACTTCGACGGGATTCATGACGCGCTCCCGATGCACGCGACAACCGATTGGATCTCGAAGCTGACGACGATCGCGGTGATCGAGTTGATCCTGCTCACGGTGACGGGCCTCGTGGGCATTTTCATGCAAACCCTCGCCGGCTACCACCACTACGAGCTGCTGCAGTACGCGAAGGAGCTCTACATCGTCACGTTTCCGCAGGTGATGGGCTGGGCGCTGTTGTCGATGTTCGTACAGACCGTGGTCTCGAACAAGTTTCTGGGCCACGGCATCGTGATCGCGATCTTCGTGATGGCGCCGATCCTGTACAACTTCGGCTGGCAGAACACGCTGTACCTGCCGGGGCAGTTCACCAGCTACACGTACTCGGACATGAACGGGTACGGCTACTTCGTGCAGACGGTGTTCTGGGCGGTCACGTACTGGCTGGCGATCTTCGCGTTCCTGGGCGTGGTGTCCATCGCGTTCACGCAGCGCGGATCGGAGGAGTCGGCGCGGGCGCGCGTGCGGCAGGCGATCGCGCGGGCGCCGCGCCTGGTGCCGGCGGCGATCGTGTTCCTGGTCGTTGCGTTAGGCTCGGGCGGATGGTTCTACTACAACGCGCACGTCCTCAACGACTATCGCACGCCCGAGGACAACCGCCGCATCAACGCCGGCTACGAGCGAAGCTTCAAGCAGTACGAGCTGCTGCCGCAGCCCAAGACGACCGCGGTGGATGCCACGATCAACATCTATCCGGACCGCCGGTCGTTCGACGGCAGCGGCCGCTTCACGCTGCAGAACAAGTCGGACGTCCCGATTTCGCAGGTCCACCTGACGGACGCACAGCAAACAGTGTCGGACGTCTCGTTCAGCCGGCCGTTTCACCTCGTGAGCCGCGCGCCGCGCGACCTGTACTCGATCTACGCGCTCGAGCAGCCGCTCCAGCCCGGCGACACCATGACGATGACGTTCCACGTCGGCTGGACGACGCGCGGGTTCCGGGATGGCAACGAGTTGGCGCAGTACGCGCCTAACGGAACCTTCTTCGATGTCGGCGTCTTCCCGACCATCGGCTACGACCGGAATCTGGAAGTCGCCGACCCGCGCTGGCGGCGCGAGCAGCACCTCGGTCCGTTGGTCGAGCTGCCGCCGCGCACCGATTCGGTGTACGCTAAACGCAACCTCTTCACGCCGACCTCCGACTGGATCACGTATCACACCGTGGTCAGTACGTCGAGCGACCAGATCGCGATCGCGCCGGGCTATCTCCGGCGCCAATGGACCAGCAACGGGCGCCGCTACTTCGAGTACAGCATGGGCGCCCAGCACATCCTGAACTTCTACGCCTATCTCTCCGGCAAGTACGCCGTGCGCCGAGAAGTGTACCGAGACTCGAGCGGAGCCGATCCGGTGAACCTCGAGGTCTACTACGATCCGGCGCACACGTACGACATCGACGACATGCTCGCGAGCGCGCGGGCCGGCCTCGACTACTACCAGTCGCACTTCAGCCCGTATCAGTTCACGCAATTCCGCATCATGGAGTTCCCGCGCTATCGCACGTTCGCGCAGTCGTTCGCCAACACGGTGCCGTTCTCCGAGGGCATTGGCTTCATCACGCGGATGAAAAAGCCGACCGACGTCGACCTCACCTACTTCGTGACCGCGCACGAGCTCGGGCACCAGTGGTGGGGGCACCAGTTGATCGGCGGCGAGGTTCGTGGCTCGAACATGATGTCGGAGACGCTCGCGCAGTACTCCGCGTACATGGTGATGGAGCACAAGTACGGCAAAGACTACATGCACCGCGTGCTCAAGCACTTCCTCGATCAGTATCTGCGCGGCCGCACCGGCGAAGTTCGGCAGGAGCCGCCGTTAGCCGAGGTGCAGAACGAGCCGTACGTGTGGTACCAGAAGGGCGGGCAGATCATGTACACCCTGGCCGATTACATCGGCGAGGACAAAGTGGATCTGGCGCTCCACAATTTTCTCATGGCGTATCGGTACGCCAACGCGCACAACCAGGTGGACGCCGCCGACTCCACGCACGGCGCGCAGTCGTCGGACACGCGGTATCCGGACACGCGGCTGCTGGTGGACGCGCTGCGCGCACAAACGCCACCCGAGCTCCAGTACCTGATCGACGACGGATTCAATCGCGTCGTCCTCTACGACAACAAGACCAACGCAGCAACGTGGAAGCGGCTGCCTAACGGCAAGTACGAGGTCACGCTCGACGTGCAGGCGCGCAAGGTCCAGGTGGACAGCAGCGGCGTCGAAACGCAGATGCCGCTCGCCGACTACATCGACATCGGCGTGTTCACGGGCAAGGCAGGAGAGGAGAAGCCGTTATACATGGAAAAGCAGAAGTTCACGCAGGAGCAGTCGAAGGTCACGGTGGTGGTGGATGAGCAGCCGACGCGGGCGGGGATCGATCCGTACAACAAGCTCATCGACCGGAACTCCGACGACAACATGGTGGACGTGACGTCGCGCTGAGGCGCGGATTGATTCCCGGATGCAAAACCGCCCCCGCGATGTCGCGAGGGCGGTGTTTCGTTCGGAGGTCAGTTGCTGCTGGTCGCCTTGTCCTTGCTGTACCGCTGGCGGAAGCGCTCGACGCGTCCTGCGGTGTCGACGAGCTTCTGCTTGCCGGTGAAAAACGGGTGACAGTTGGAGCAGATATCGGTATGGATCTCGTCGCGCGTTGAGCGGGTGGTGAAGGTGTTGCCGCAGGCACACTTCACGGTCGCGGTCGCGTAGACGGGGTGGATGTCTTTCTTCATCAGGTCCTCATACGCTCAAGGGTAGCTTTGTAAGCTAGTCGACGCAGGAGCCAGGAACAAGGCGCAGCTCCGTCGGGTACCGGTTCACTTTGGGGCGCCGTTCCCTCATGGCTTGCATCTACGGTCATGAAGACGCGGACACGCAGGACACAACGGACAAAGCACTGACAAAAAATCACCGCTTGGTGTTGCTCGTGTCGTGTCCGATTCCTTGAGGTGCGCCGCCGCATGATCCATGTTCCGGAGAGAGTCGGCACACCGGGCTGCATCTCACGCTCCTGCGAGACCTTCGAGCCATGGACATGAAATCCGGCGCCCGCGAGCGCTTCTCGCGCGCCCAACGCGACATCCTCGAGCTCAGCCACCGCATCCACGCGCAGCCCGAGCTCGGCTTCGAGGAAGAGCACGCCTGCGCCTGGCTCGAGCATCTTCTGACCGACAACGGCTTTTCGGTGGAACACGCCGCCTGCGATTTGCCCACCGCCTTCGTCGCCCGCGCCGGCTCCGGTCCGCTCCAGGTCGGCATCTGCGCCGAGTACGACGCGCTGCCCGGCATCGGCCACGCGTGCGGCCATAATATGATCGCCGCCATGGCCGCCGGCGCGGCCATCGCCGCCGCGGCCGCGGCCGACGACGCCGGCCTCACCATCACCGTGTTAGGCACCCCGGCCGAAGAAGTCGGCGACGCGAGCGGCAAGATCCTGATGCTCGAGCGCGGCGCCTTCGACCATCTCCACGCCGCCATGATGGTCCACCCGGCGCCGGTCGAGATGCTCGAGATGCACATCATCGCGGCGTCGATGTTCGAGGTGCACTACACGGGCAAGCCCGCGCACGCCTCCGCGTTTCCGGAGTTGGGCATCAATGCCGCCGACGCGCTCACGATCGCGCAGACCTCCATCGGACTGCTCCGCCAGCACCTCAAGCAGACCGACCGCGTGCACGGGATCACGACGCACGGCGGGGATGCGCCTAACGTCATCCCGGCGCACACGTCGGCCCGCTATATCGTGCGCGCCGAAAACCTCGACGAGCTGCGCCATGTGCGGACCAAAGTGGTCCGCTGCTTTGAGGCCGGCGCGCTCGCAACCGGCGCCACGCTCGAAATCAGAGGGGGCACCAAGCCGTACGCGGACCTCAAGCCCGATCGCGCGATCAGCGCGGCCTACAAGCGCAACGCCGAATCCCTCGGCCGGACGTTCCCCGACCTCGGCGTGCTCGGCGAGCGCCTGGCCGCGTCCACCGACATGGGCAATGTGTCGTACGCGCTGCCCACGATTCATCCCATGATCGGCATCGACTCCATGCCTGCAGTCAATCACCAACCCGAATTCGCCGCGCACTGCGTCACCGACATCGCCGACAAAGCCGTCGTCGAGGGTTCGCTCGCCATGGCGTGGACGGCAATCGATCTGGCGACGGATGACGCCACGCGCGATCGCTTGATGATGCGGCGCTAATGCGCGCCATCGAGCGGCGCACGTCTTTGACATGATCTGCGGTGGTCAATAACTTGGCCACATCGCAGCGCCGTCTTCGCTCGTCCCCAACCGCTCCATGCGCCTTCCACGCTCTGCACTTCTCTGCGCCGCGCTGTGTGCATGCGCCGGCGGCCCGCCGCTCTCGCGACTGGCGCCGGCCGGTGCACACCGCGACGTCGAAGCGGCGCGCCAGGCATACACCGCACTGCCCTCGCCCGATGCACAGCTCCGGTTGGGCGAAGCCGAGTACCGCGCGGGCGAGGACTCCGCGGCGCGGGCGACACTGCGCTCGCTCCTCGCCACACCGGGCGACGTCGGCGACCGCGCGAATCTCTATGACGCGGCGGCGGCCGATCACGTGGGAGATCTCGACGCCGCGCATCACGGGTACGCGAAATGGCTCGCCGCACACGATGACGGGGCGGTCCGCGCGCGCCTGTCCGACGTGGATCGCCGCGAGGCCGATGCAGCCGCGCGCGCCGCGATCGCATCCGAGCGGTCGCTCGACGCGGCCAGCCTGCCGGAACACAGCGTGGGCGTGACACCGCTGCAGGTGACCGGCGGCGACTCCACCATTTCGTCGTTAGGCTACGGGCTCGCCGACCTCCTGATCACCGACCTGTCGCGCAGCGCGCAAATTCAGGTGGTGGATCGGGTGCGCACGAGCGCCGTGCTCACCGAGCTGCGGCTGGCCGGTTCCGGGCGCGTCGACAGCGCATCGGCGCCGCGGGTGGGCCGGCTCATCGGCGCGCGCCGCATCGTGAACGGCGTGGTGGATGCGACGGCCGGTGGACGCCTCACGCTGAGCACGCGGGTCGCGGATGCGGCGCGCGGCACGCTCGTCGGGCAGCCGGTGACCGAGCAGACCTCGCTCGGCGACATTCTCGACTCGGAGAAGGCGCTGGCCTTCTCGCTGTTCACCGAGTTAGGCGTGACGCTCACGCCTGCCGAGCGCGCGGCGGTGGAACAGCGGCCCACGCGGTACCTCGCGGCCTTTCTCGCGTACTGCCGGGGGTCGCGCGCCGAGGCGTACGGCGACTATCGCACGGCGCACGCGTATTTCGCGCAGGCCGTGCTGATCGATCCCGGGTTCAGGGCGGCGGCGGCGCGGATGCAGGCCACGGCCGTGGCGAGCCCGTCGTCGCCTAACGGAGCGTCCGTGGCGGCCGCGCCGGTGACGCCCGGCGCGGTGGTCGACGCGCTCAACCCGAGCCCCGCCGGCTCGTTGGGCTCCTTCCGCGACCGCGGCGACGCGACGCTGCGCGCCACCACGGAGAGCAAGGTGCCCGGCTCGATCACCATCCCGGTAGCGGTGCCGTGACGCGCGCGCTCTTGCGTCGCGCGCCCCTGCTCGTGGCCGTGTCCGCCGTGGCGCTCGCCGCGCCGGCGGCGGCCCAGGCGCCGTTAGGCGGCGCCTGGGGCGCCCAGACGGGCGTCACGTTCGAGCAGTGGCATTTCCCGTGCTGCACCGACGCGACCAACGCCGCCACGAGCGTCGCCCACGCGAGCGAATGGACCGTGCCCGTCGCGGCGTACTTGCCGCTGGGTCCCGTCGCGCTCGACGTCTATACCGCCTGGATGCACGGCGAGGTGACGCTGCGCGGCGCCGGCGCTCCGACGCAAACGCTCGATGGCCTCACCGACACCTACGTGCGCGGCGCGGTCCGCCTGGCCGGCGATGCCCTGCTCGCCACCGTGGGCGTGAACGTGCCCACCGGCGCCACCGCCCTCGATCGCGAACAGTTAGGCGTGCTCGAGGTGCTGGGCACGCCGGCGTTGCGCTACCAGACGCCGGTGCTCGGCACCGGCTGGGGCGGCACCACGGGACTCGTGTACACGCTCCGCGCCGGCACGTGGTCGTGGGGCTTCGGGGCCTCCTATGAGTACCGGGGACAGTACTCGCCCGCCCAGGCGCAGGCGTTAGGCCTGGGCGCTGGAGACTTCACCCTCCGCCCCGGCCAGGCAATTCGCCTCTCCGTCGGCAGCGATGGGCTGGTCGGCCAGAGCGCGATGAGCATGAGCCTCGCGTCCACGCTGTACACGCAGGACCGCGTGGGGCTCACCGCCGGTGGGACGCCGCCGCAGCCGATCACGTTGGGCCCGATGTTCACCGGCGAGTGGCAGCTGCGCGCCGCGGCCGGCGCGTTCCGCGAGCTCACCGTGTTCGCGTTCGACCGCTACCGCATGCAGTTCACGCGCGGCGGTGCGCGCGTGCCGGGCACCGATGGCAACGAGCTCGAGACCGGCGCCACCGGCACCATCCCGTTAGGCACGACCACCGCGTTCGTCGCCGGGGTCCGCGGCCGCTGGCACACCGGTCTCTCGGTGGACGCCTCGCTCCCCACCGCCGGCATCGTGAGCGGCGGCGCCGACATCGGCGTCACCTGGCAAACCGGACCGCTCGAGCTGCATCCGTCCATCGGCGGCGAGCTGGGCCGCCTCGACACCGGGCCGAGCACCATTTCCGTCAACAAGCTCGAGGCCTCATTCACCATCAGCGCGCGCTGAGCCACCCACTCCTCCCCGTGGACATCGCCGGCTTTCTCGCTTCCGTCCCGCTCCTCAGCGGCCTCGATCCCGCCGAGCTCGCCCGCTTCGCCGACATGACGCGCGAGCGCGCGTACCCCAAAGGCAGCGTCATCCTCTTCGAGGACGATCCGGGCGATTCGCTCTTCCTCGTCAAGAACGGCCGCGTCAAAGTCGTCCTCATCGGCGAAGACGGCCGCGAAGTCATCCTCGGCATCCTCACCGTCGGCGATCACTTCGGCGAGCTCTCGCTCATCGATGGCAATCCGCGCTCCGCGCACGTGATCGCCATGGACGATGCCCAACTCATCGTGCTTCGCCGCGAAGACTTCCGCCGCCGCGTGGTCGAGTCGCCGCAGGTGGCCTGGGCGCTTCTGGTCGAAATCTCGAGACGCCTGCGCCGCGCCGATGAGCAGATCGGAAGCCTCGTCCTGCTCGATGTCGATGGCCGGATCGCGCGCCTGCTCCTCGATGCCGCCGCGGAGAGCGGCAATCCGACGATCCAGAAGCGTCTCACGCACCAGACGATCGCGCAGATGATCGGCGCGAGCCGCGAAACCGTGTCGCGGGCCATGCGCCAGTTCCAGGACAGCGGCCTGATCACGGTGCAACGTCGCCAGATCACGATTGCCAATCGCGCCGGCCTGGAACGACTGGCGCAGCTCCGGGTGTGACACACATCACGCAGCACGCGTGACGGCCATCCTTCGCCGGCAGCGGCGTGCCGCGCGACCTTGTCGCATCGTCTAACGCAACACATGAGTCTCACGCTTCGGTTCTGGGGCACGCGCGGGTCCATTCCGACGCCGGGCCCGGCCACGGTGCGCTACGGCGGCAACACGCCGTGCGTCGAAGTGCGCACCGCCGCCGGCGCGCTCGTGATCCTCGATGCGGGGACCGGCATCCGGCCGTTAGGCAACTGCCTCGTCGAGCAGGCGCGGGGCGCGCGCATCACCGGCGACATCTTCCTGAGCCACGCCCACTGGGACCACATCCAGGGCCTCCCGTTCTTCACGCCGATTTTCCGCCCGGGGAATCACTTCCGCATCTGGAGCGCGGCGTCCGAGGCCGAGCACGTCGCGCGCGCGGTGCGCGAGCAGATGTCGCCGACCGTGTTCCCGGTGACGTTCGACGAGCTCGGGGCGACGGTGGAGTTCCGCGCGCTCGCCGGCGGCCACGCCGACGCGGACTACTCGCTGGACGTGTATTCAGTACGGCACCCGGGCGGCGCGCTCGCCTACCGCATGCGCACGGGAAACTCGCGCCGGACCGGGCTCGTCTACATCTCGGACAACGAGCTGGGCGACGCCACCGGCTACGATTCGCCAATCGATTGGCGCGCGCGGCTCGTGTCGTTTACGCGCGGCGCCTCGATTCTCGTGCACGATGCGATGTACACACGCGAGGAATACGAGCAGCACCGCGGCTGGGGCCACTCGCATTATCACGACGTCGTGCAGTTGGCGCTCGATGCCGGCGTGAGCCGCGTGGTGCTGTATCACCACAATCCTGAGCGCTCGGACGCAGAAATCGACGATCGCGTTGCGGAGTGCCGCGCGCTCGTTGCCCAACGGGGCGCCGCGCTCGAGGTGATCGCGGCGGCGGAAGGACTCACGTTGACGACTTAGGTTCCCGGGAGGGACGATGACGCAGCCCACAGGCCTGATCGCCGTACTGGCCGCGCTGGCCGTGGCGGGGCAGGCCCCGCTCCACGCGCAGGATTCGACGGACACGCGCCCGACCGTCGCCGTGATGTACTTCACCGATGGCGCCATCGGTAAGGATCACGATGCCCTCGCGCCGCTGTCGGCCGGCATCTCCGACATGCTCATCACCGATTTGTCGGTGAACGACAAGATTCGGGTGATCGAACGCGACAACCTGAAGAAGCTGATGGACGAGCAGAACCTGAGCACCACCGGCCGCGTGGACCAGGAGACGGCGGTGAAGGTGGGCAAGTTGTTAGGCGCGCACCACATGATCTTCGGCGGTTTCGTCACCGACGGCCGCGGCAACGTCCGGCTGGATGCGCGCGCCGTGAACGTGGAGACGTCCGAAATCGAGCACGTGGAAACCGTGCAGGGCAAGGAGGACAACTTCATCGCGCTGATCGACCAGCTCGCGACGAAGATGAACAGCGGGATGCACCTGCCCGAGCTGCCCAAGGCGGTGCGCGAAGCGAGCGAAGCGGAGGCGAAGCGGGTGCCGTTCGAGACGGCGCTGCTCTATTCGCGCGCGTTGGCGGCGAAGGATGCGGGCAAGACCGATCAGGCGGTGGAGCTGTTGCAGCGGTCGCTCAAGTCGTTCCCGGAGTACGCGCCGGCGCAGCGCGAGCTGGCGAAGCTGAACGGCGGGCGGTAGGTGTGTTCCGTTAGGCGGCGCCCCAGGCGCCGCCGCCGGGCGTCTCGATCTCGACCACATCGCCGGGCGCGAGCTCCACGCGACATTTCGCGGGGAGCTCGCGCCCGTTGAGCGTGTTGCGGCCCGCCGCGCCCGCGGCTCCGCCGCGGGCGCCCGGCGGGCCGCGGCGTCGGCGCTCGGTGAGCAGCGTCAACGTACACGGCTCGAGCACCCGGTACCGGCGCACCACGCCATCGCCGCCCCGGTGCTCGCCTGCCCCGCCGCTCCCGCGCCGCACGCGATAGTCATCGATCCGTATCGGATACGCCCACTCGAGCGACTCGATCGGCGTGTTGCGCGTGTTGCTCATCCCCACGTGCACCGCATCCGGCCCCGGCCCGCGGCGCGACGCGCCCTGGCCGCCGCCTAACGTCTCGTAGAACGTCCAGCCGGGGCCGCCGAACGTGATGTTGTTCATCGTCCCCTGTCCGCAGGCGGGAACATCGACGCCCGCGTCGCCCAACGCGGCAAACATCGTATCCACGATGCGCTGCGACATCTCCACGTTGCCGGCGGCGACGGCCGCCGGCCACTGCGCATGCACGGCGCTGCCCGGCGCCGCCACGAGCTCGATGGCACGGGCGATGCCGTCGTTGGTCGGCACGTCGTCGTCGAGCAGCGTGCGCAGCACGAAGACGGCCGCGGCCCGCGTCACCGCGAGCGGGCAGTTCACGTTGCCGCGCACCTGCGGCGAGGTGCCCGTGAAATCGAAGCGCAGCTTCCCGTCGTGCACATCGACGGCGATCACCACCGCCACGTCATCGGTCGACACGCCGTCGCCCTCGAGCGCATCGCGCGCGCGGCCGCGGCGCGTGCCTAACGTAAGCGCCGCGGCCCGCGCCCGGGCGGCGGTGTAGTCCAGGAGCGCGTCCGCCGCGGCGGCGAGGCGCTCGGCGCCATGCCGCGCAACCAGGGCGCGCCAGCCGGCGGCCCCAGCCGCGCACGCCGCCCGCTGCGCGCGCAGATCGCCGCGCCGCTCCTCCGGCGTCCGCACGTTGGCCAGCACCAGCTCCAGCATCTCGTCGTCCAACACCCCGGCGCGCGCCAGACGAACCGGCGGCAGCACCAGGCCTTCCTGCACCAGCTCCGTCGCTCCCTGCGGCATGCTGCCCGGGCTCATGCCGCCCACGTCGGCATGGTGCGCGCGCACGGCGGCGTAGCCGGCGATGGCGCCATGGAGACCGATCGCCTCGACCAACGTCAGGTCCGGCAGGTGCGAGCCGCCACGATACGGGTCGTTGAGCAAAAAGACGTCGCCGGCGGCGGGCGTCCGCTCGCGCACGGCGCGCACGCTTTCCGGCATCGCGCCCAGATGCACGGGGATGTGCGCCGCCTGGGCGATCATGCGGCCCTGCGCATCGAAGAGCGCCGCCGACGAATCGCGTCGCTCGCGAATGTTGGGCGAGAGCGCGCCGCGAACGAGCACCGCGCCCATCTCCTCGGCCACCGCGGCGAAGGCGTGCGCCATCACCTCGAGCTCGAGCGGATCGAACGTGCTCACGCGTCGCGCTCCAGCATCCAGCCGCCGATCGGCAGCGGGATGGCCCGCCAGCCGTCGCGCACCAGCAGGGTCGCGTGCGGCAGCGCGAGCACGGCCGGTCCGGTGAGCGCCGCGTGCGCCGCGTCGTGTCCATCGGCGAGGCGGGCGTCGCGCGCTTCGCCTAACACAGTGTGGCGCGCCGCCACGACTTCCACCGCGCGGTCGAGCACGAAGCCGTAGCGCGCGTCGTGCGCCGCCGCGAACCGCGTGGCGAGCGCCGCACCCGGCTCGCCCGGCGCGAACGGCACCTCAAGCTCGTGGCCCTGCCCGTGGTAGCGGGCGCGCGCCCACCAGTGACGGCCGGATACGCCGGCACCGGCGACGCTCCGCGCCAGCCGGTCGGCGAGCGCGCGGGTGTCGGATTCCGACAGGTCATCGGTGCGCCGCATCACGCTGGCGAGCACGTCGCGCCGCTCGGCGGCCACGGCCAGGCCTAACGCAGACAGGACCCCGGCAAACGGCGGCACGAGGACGCGCCGCATGGCCAGGTGCTCGGCCAGCGCGCACGCGTGCAGCGGCCCGCCGCCGCCGAACGCGACCAGCGTGCAGCGGCGGGGATCGATCCCGCGCTCGACGCTCACGCGGCGCAGCGCGCGGGCCATGGCCGCATCGGCGGCGGCGACCATGGCCGCGGCCACGCGCGCACGTTGCGCGCCGACACGCCCCGCCAGCCGCTCGACGGCCGCTCGCGCCAGATCGGCGCGGAGCGCGACGCCGCCGCTCAACGACGTCTCGCGCAGGTTGCCTAACACGATCTGCGCATCGGTGACCGTCGCCTCCGCGCCGCCGCGGCCGAACGCTGCAGGCCCGGGCTGCACGCCGGCGCTCCGCGGACCGACGCGCAGTGCGGCGCCATCATCCACCCAGCCGATGCTGCCGCCGCCCGCGGACACGGTGTCCACGAGGACGCGCGGCAGCGCGATCGGCACCCCGGCGACATCACCGCCGGCATCCACCATGGCCTGGCCGTCGATGATGACGCCGGCGTCGGCGCTCGTGCCGCCGATGTCGATCGTCAGCGCATCCTGCACGCCTGCGAGCCGCGCGACGAAGGCCGCCCCAACCACTCCGCCCGCGGGACCGGAGAGCGCGAGCGACGCGGCGCCGCGCGCGGTGTCGGCGGCGGGGCGCATGCCGCCCGCCGAGGTCATCACCGCGAGCGCCGGGTAGCCGCGTTCGCCTAACGCATCGGCCAGACGCTGCACGTAGCCCGAGACCGCCGGGCGCAGGTACGCCTCGGCCACCGTCGTCGCCGTGCGCTCGTACTCGCGGATCTCCGGCAGCACGTCGGTGGAGCACACGAC
The DNA here is from genome assembly GCA_036273715.1 of Gemmatimonadaceae bacterium. Lineage (NCBI taxonomy): Bacteria > Pseudomonadati > Gemmatimonadota > Gemmatimonadia > Gemmatimonadales > Gemmatimonadaceae > Gemmatimonadaceae bacterium. The sequence continues at coordinate 27,086 of DASUHB010000013.1, read as the reverse complement.
GTCGAGCGCCGGCGCGAGGCGCGACAGCGCCGCGGCCATCGCGCGTTCGTGCGCCGGGTCGCCGTAGGCGTGGAGCAGCGACACCGCGACGATGGCCGGCGACGTGTCGATCGCCGCCCGTGCCGCGCCGTTCGCGCCGTCGTCGTCCAACGCGCGAACCACGCCCTGCGGCTCGATCCGCTCGGGCACGGCCACGCATCGCTCGGCCGGGACCAGCGGCTCGGGGTGCTGCCGCGCGAGATCGTAGAGCGACGCGCGCTCCTGGCGTCTCAGAGCCAGGATGTCGGTGGCCCCGCGGGTGGCGCAGAGCGTCACGCGGGCGCCGGTGCGCTCGAGCAGCGTGTTGGTCGCCACCGTGGTGCCGTGCACGAGGCGCGAGACAGCGAACGGCGTCTCGCCTAACGCATCGAGCGCGTCCAGCACGCCGCGGCTCTGGTCGGCCGGCGTGCTCGGGACCTTGCGCGCAGTCACCAGTCCGTCGTGGTCGATCGCCACCAGGTCGGTGAAGGTGCCGCCGACGTCGATCCCGACGGACGCGCCCCGCATCAGGCGCGCGGCTTAGCGGCGCTCGCGAGCACGAGGGCCAGCGTCGCCACCACGCTCAGCATCCCGACCCAGTCGCCGAGGTGATCGTAGAGGGTGATCACATCGGTGGTCTGGGCCTGGTAGGTGCGCACCGCCGGCACGAACAGCGCCGTGGCGCCGTGCGATCTGCCTAACGGATCGACGTATTCGGAGATCCCGGTGTTCGCGTCGCGCACGATGCCGACGCGGTTCTCGATCGCCCGCAGGGCGAGGTGCGCTTCGTGCTGGTACACGGCGATGCTCCGGCCGAACCACGCATCGTTGGTGATGTTCACGAGCAGCGACGCGCCCTCCCGCCGGTAGAGCCGGGAACGCTGCAGAAAGATCGACTCGTAGCAGATCAGCACGCCCACCTTGCCGAACGAGAAGGCGAAGGGCTGCGGCGTGCCGCCCCGGCCCATGCCGCCGAAGAACTTGAGGCTGGCGAACCAGTCGGGATTCACGAACGGCACGCGTTCGACGATGGGTACCAGGTACGTCTTGTGGTACGTGGGCTGGAGGCCCACCCTGCCTAACGAATCGGCCACCATCGCCGCGTTGAAGTAGTCGTAGGCCGTGGGCGTGCGCCACACCACGTCGATCGTCCCGAATACGATCGGCGTGTGCGTGGTGGCCGCCAGCACGCGCATCGTGTCCGCCCAGTCGCGGTGCGCGTAGAAGTTGTCGGGCAGCGCCGCTTCGGGCCACAACATGAGCTGCGGGTCGTCGTGCGCCAGGCCCTCGCGCGCCAGCGACGACAAGATCCCGACGATGCGTCCCTGGTACTGCTCCTGCCACTTCTCGTTCTGCGGAATGTTGGGCTGCACCGCGGCCACGGAGGCCAGAGGCCGCAGCGGCGTCGTGGCGATGCGCCACCACCCGTAGGCGGCCACGCCCAACGCCAGCACGATCGCGCCCGCCACCCGCGCCAGCACGCGCCGCTGCTCCGCCCGCGCGAGCCAGGCGTCCACGAGCAATCCGTTGGTGGCCGCGATCCAGAACGAGAGACCGCGCACCCCGCTCAGGTCCGCCGCTTGCGCGAACACCGGATGCTTGGCCACGGCGAGGCCCAACGGAAGCCAGGGAAATCCGATTTGCGGCAGGTACAGCAGGAACATCTCACTCGCCGCCCACACGACCGGCAGCAGGATCGCCATCGGCCATTTCGTTAGGCGGCGGGCCGCGTAGACGGCGGCCATCGTGAACCCGACGATCGGCCCCAACCCCAGCAGCGCGCCGGCAAACGCGAGGAACGCGAGATTCGTGTACAGGCGCAGCGCAATCGCGATCCAGTAGAGGCTGATGCCGTAGCCGAAAAAGCCGAACACCGTGCCCGCGCGCATGGCCACGCGCCAGCCGCTGCGCCGGTCCGCCGCGTCCGCCACGACGATCCCGACCGGCACCAGACACACGAACGCCGGCACCACGAGCGGCACCGGCGGAAACGCAAGCGCGAATAACAGAGCGCTCGCCAGCCCCATCTTCACCTCGAACCGCGTTGGGCGCCAGCGAACGTCGGTCACAGCCGCACCTCCTTCTGCTCGTCGGCCGAGCGGAACACGGCTTCGGCCAATCGATGCAGGACGAGCTGATCCGCAGGCGCTTCGTACGGCGTCTCGCCGTGCACCATCGCGGCGAAGTGCGCGAGCTCGGCGCGATACGACTGCACGAACGTGCTGTCGCGTGTGGCCGCGCCGCGCGGCGTCACGTCGGTGGGTGTGCCGTTCAAATCCTTGATGACGTGGAGCGGCGCCAGGCGCGCGCTGCCGCGCGTCGCCAGCGCGTCGAACCACCACCGCGCCTCGAGACCGACGTACGACCAGGAGACATCGATCGTGATCGTCATGCCCGATGCGCACTCGATCAACGCGACCATCGCTTCATCGACGGCGGCCGCGCCCTGGCCGCGCTCCATGTGCGCGCTCACGCGAACCGGCTCCGGATAATCGGCCAGCCAGAGCGCGAGATCGAGCAGGGGCAGTCCGAGGTCCGTGAACGCGCCGCCGCCGGCTTCCGCCCGCCGATAGCGCCATCCCTCGCGCGTCTGCCGCAGCTCGTGATGCCCGGCAGCGATGCCGTTGAGCTTGCCTAACTCTCCGCCGCGCAGAAACGTATGCACCGCCTGCACGTCCGAGCGGAAGCGGTGGTTGTTGGCGACGGCCACCTTGCAGCCCGTGCGAGACGCCGCCGCGAGGATGCGTTCGACGCCGCGGCTCGACATGGCGAGCGGGCGTTCGCACAGCACGTGGACGCCCGCCGCCAGCGCACTCAGCGCGTGCGGCTCGTGCAGATGGTTGGGCGTGGTGAGCACCACCGCGTCCAGCTCGGCGCTCTCGAGGAGATCCTCGATGTCGGTATAGACGTCGTGGACGCCGAAGCGTTCGCCCAACGCTCTGGCCTTGGGCCCGTCGTTGTCGCAGAGGGCGACGAGCTCCGCCACGCGCGACCGCGCCAGCGCGGGCAAGTGCGCCACCTGGGCGATCGCGCCCGCTCCCACCACACCGACACGCACCGGCGCCATCATTGCGCGTGCTCCGCGTTAGGCTTAAGCCGAGCCGACCACGGCCACCGTGGTTCCCGGATAGTAGGCACGAAGTATCGTCCGATAATCCTGTCCGGCCCGGGCACGCCCGATCGCTCCCCACTGGCACATACCCACGCCGTGCCCATATCCATTCCCGCGCACGATCACGCGGGACAACTCGCCGTTCGCATCGCGCTCGTTCTCGACTGTGAACGCCGTGCTGTTCAGGATCTCGCCGTCCGATGATCGCAGCACGAAGCGGATGTTGTCCATGCGCACCGTATAATGTCCGCGGTCGGTCACGATCTCGAGGGCGCGCACGCGACCGGACGGCGTCCGGCTCTCGACCGCCAGCGAACGCGGCGCGCCCGGGCCGCGCGACGACACCGTCGTATACTCCTTGAGATACCGATCCAGCAGCGCGCGCAGCGCCGCGCGGGTAAAGGTTCGCTCCCAACGGAAGCGCGGCGCGATGTCGCAGTAGAACCGATCGGTGCCCGGAATCCGGTCGCTGACCGAGACCAGGTACGGCTCGTCGGGACTGCGCCAGATCTCGCTCGCTGCCGCCGTCCGGCCGCCGCACGCCGAATGATACGGCGCGTTCACCACCACGCCATGGTAGGTGAGCACCAGCCCGCGCGTCTCGAGCACCGCCGTGTCGCCTAACGGAGTTTCGGCGTCCGCACCGCCATACACCTGGTCGACGACGGTGTTCCGCATGTCGTAGGGCCGAGCATCGGAGGCGATGTGCGTGTACGCATAGCTCCGCGCGGCGATGGCCTGCGCGGCGACGGCTTCGCGCTCGGCGGCAGTGCGATGGCCGATTTCCATCGGCACGACGCCGCGCAGATAATCCTCGAGGTAGAGGCGGTTGACGACCATCACGTCGTCGCCGTTCGCGGCCGGCATGACCCACACTTCGCCCCGATAGCGGGCACCGTTCACGGTGAGCACCGCGCCGCGCGATGCCGCGCGCGCGACGAACGGCGCCGGCCGCTCTGGCGTCACCGTCCCGTCATCGTTCACCGCGCGGAGCAGTCCGTTCCGGCTCTCGACCGTCCACAGCTCGCCGCCCGCCGCGCGCACGAGCGTGCTCGCGCCGCCGGTGTCGAACAAGCGCCAGGCGCCCGTCCCCGAAATCGTGACCTTGCCGGCGGAGGTGGCCAGCGCGATGCGCACCACCCGCCCCTGCCCGCCTAACGGCTGTTCGTTCGGCGCCGCGATGGCGGGCAGCTGTTCGGGCGTCGTCGTGTCCGCGGCCGGCGGCCGCAACGCCGTCGTGTCGAGCACCACGGGCGGCAGCTGCCCCGCCGGTGGACGCGACGGATGCGAGCACGCGGCGAGGCACGCGACCGCCGCGCATCCAGCGGCGACGGATGCCTTACGAGACAACCGCGCCCAACGCATCGTCCAGCCGGTCGAGCGTCGCATCGATCTCCGCGTCGCCATGCGCGGCCGACATGAACGCGGCCTCGAACGGCGATGGCGCGAGATACACGCCGCGCGCAAGCGCCTCGTGAAAGAATCGGCGAAACAGCGATACGTCTGACGCCCGCGCGTCGGTGAAATTGCGCACCGGTTCCGCGCGGAAAAAGAATCCCCACATGCTGCCGGCGCTCTCGGCCGAGAACGGCACGCCGCGCCGCGCCGCAGCGGCGCGCAGGCCCGTCACGAGGCGCGTCGTGCGCCCCGCAATCCGCGCGTGCAGTTCGGGCGTCAGTGCGCGCAGCGTCGCGAGGCCCGCCGCCATCGCCAGCGGATTGCCGGACAGCGTGCCCGCCTGATACACGGCGCCGGTCGGCGCCATCATCTCCATGAGGTCCCGCCGTCCGCCGAAGGCCGCGGCCGGGAGGCCGCCGCCGATCACCTTGCCTAACGTCGTCAGATCGGCCGTGACGCCGAATCGCTCGCGCGCGCCGCCCGGCGCGATGCGAAAGCCGGTCATCACTTCGTCGAAGATGAGCAGCGCGCCTGCATCATCGGCGATCTGTCGCAGCGCCGGCAAGAATGCGGGATCGGGCGGGATGAACCCGGCGTTGCCCACGACCGGCTCGACGATGATTGCCGCCAGACCGCCCGCCGCCGATCGGGCCATCCGACAGACCGCATCGGCGTCGTTGAACGGCGCGACGAGCGTCAGACACGCCACCTGGTCCGGCACGCCGGGCGAATTCGGCAAGCCGAGCGTCGCCACGCCCGACCCGGCCCGCACGAGGAACGAATCGGCGTGGCCGTGATAGCAGCCGTCGAACTTGAGGATCGCGTCGCGACCCGTGGCCGCCCGGGCCAACCGGATCGCGCTCATCGTGGCCTCCGTGCCGCTCGAGACGAACCGCAGCATCTCGATGTGCGGCATCCGCCTAACGATCAACTCCGCCAGCTCGGTCTCGGATTCGCACGGGATGCCGAAGCTCGTCCCGCGCGCCATGGCGGCCGACACCGCGTCGAGCACCGCCGGCGCCGCGTGGCCTAACGCAAGCGGGCCCCACGAGAGCACGTAGTCGACGTACTCGCGGCCGTCGACGTCCCAGATGCGCGCGCCTTCGCCGCGCTCCACCACGAACGGATCGCCGCCCACGCCGCCGAACGCGCGAACCGGCGAGCTCACGCCGCCCGGCGTCACGGCGCGCGCGCGCCGCATGATGTCCGCCGACCGCGTGCTCACCGGCCGTAGCTGCCCTGCGCGATGCCCGACAGCACGGGCAGCGCGCGCGGACGCGACGCGCTCGCCGATCCCGCCGGCGCCGTCACGCGCGCCACCCGTGCGGCGAAATCATCGTCGGTCTCGACCGACTCGACGACGCATTCGATGATCGAGCCCGGCGCGGCGTCGCCCTCGAGATACGTGACGCCGTCGATGTCGTCGGCCTGCCACCAGAGCCGCCCCTCGGCGCGCTCGCCCGAAGCCGCGGCGCGATCCACGATGGCCGGCACCGTCCGCCCAACATAGCGCTCGGCGCGCTCGGCCCCGATGGCGCGCTGGATGTCCGTTAGGCGGTCGAGCCGCTCCAGCTTGAGCGATGCCGGGACGTCGTCGGCCAGGGCCGCGGCTCGCGTCCCCTCCTGGGCGGAATACGTGAACGCGCCCACGCGATCGAAGCGGACCTCCTCGAGCAGGTCGCACAACTGCTGGAAATCATCGTCCGTCTCGCCGGGGAAGCCCACGATGCACGTCGTGCGCACCGCGACCTCCGGCACCGCATCGCGCAGCCGGGCCACGCACGCGCGAATCGTGTCCGCCCGCTCCGGACGACGCATGCGCGCAAGCACCGCGTCCGACCCGTGCTGAATCGGGATGTCGAGATACGGCACGATGCGGCGCTCGCGCGCCATCAAGTCGAGCAGCTTCGTCGTGATGCCCGCCGAATACACGTACAGCATGCGGATCCACGGGATGGACGTCGCGTCGACCAGCGCCTCGAGCAGCTCGGGCAGCCCGGTTCCGTCGCGCCGGTCGCGACCGAAATGCGCGAGGTCCTGCGCCACGAGATTGATCTCGCGTGCGCCCTGCAGCTCGAGCACCTGCGCCTCACGGACGACTTCGTCGAGCGCGAACGACCGATGCTTGCCGCGCATGAGCGGGATCGCGCAGAACGCGCACCCGTGGTCGCAGCCCTCGCTGATCTTGAGATACCGCACGTGCGGCAGCTCTCCCGTGTACAGCCTAACGCCCGGATGATTCGTCTCGCGCCACAGCGGCTCCTGAAGCACGCCGCACGCTTGCAGGGCCGGCACCAACCGATCCATTTCCGACGCGCCGAGGAACACGTCGACCTCGGGTAGCTCGGCCGCGAGCTCGGCCTTGTGCCGCTCGACCATGCATCCCACGGCGACGAGCGCGCGGCAGTTGCCTAACCGCTTGAGCCGCCCGGCCTCGACGATCGCGTCGATCGACTCCTGCTTCGCCGCGTCGATGAACCCGCAGGTGTTGATCACGATGACGTCGGCACGCTCGAGCTCGGTCGTGTGCCGCGCGCCGTGATCCGCCAACTGCGCGAGATAGCGCTCGCTGTCGACGGTATTTTTGTCGCAGCCGAGCGTGATGAAGCCGATGTTCACGGGGTGGGAGCCAAGACCGGGACTGGCATGCCGAAAGGTAAAGGCGGACAAGGCGTTGAGCTACAGGCGGAGAATGGCGGACAAAAGCCGGAAGGCGGACAGGACGCGGACAAGACCGCACAACGCCGATTTCTCGATCAAAGGCGGACGCCATCAAATGCGACCGGGTGGGTGATCGGTTGGCGAGTCTTCGGGATTTGGTAGTGATGAGTGGACACGGTTCCGCTCCGTGGGATAGGCGGAAGGCTGCCGGCAGGGATCCTCAGGTAGAAATCGCCCCTGGGCCGGCGCTGGACGCCGCGACTCTCGCGAAGGCCTAACGGCTCGTTGCTCTCACGGCGGCAACAGGCGGCCCTTTTCGGTGCGCGCCCCAGTTCGCGATGGCAGCGGGTCGAGAAGGCACGTATGACTTTCAAGCGATCTTTGCCCACTCCTCCCGGTGAAAGCGGACAAGGTACGACAGGGCCGAACACGTCCGGAGAAACCTGTGCTGAGTTGTCCGGTCTTGTCCGGCATGTCCGGTCTTGTCCGCCTTACCGGTAGTTCCCGAACTTGAGCTCCACCCCGAAATCCTTGCCGCGAAGCAGCGCGATCGCGCCCTGCAGATCGTCCTTGGACGGCGACGACACGCGCACCTGCTCGCCCTGAATCGCCGCCTGCACCTTCTTGAGCTTTGCCTCCTTGAGGACCGCGACGATCTTCTTCGCCGTATCGCTGTCGAGCGCCATCTTGAGCTTCACCTCGCGACGCACCGTGTCGCCGCCGGCGGGCGTGACCGCGCCGATGTCGAGATTTTTCACCGGCACGCCGCGCTTGATCAGCTTCCCCTGCAGCACGTCGAACAGCGCGCGCATTTTGAAGTCGTCATCGGCCAGGAGGACGAGCATGTTCTCGCCGCGGCGAAAATCGATCGATGCCTTGGAGCCCTTGAAGTCGTACCGTTGGGCAATCTCCTTCTGCGCCTGATTCACCGCGTTGTCGACCTCTTGCAGGTCGACTCCGGTCGTCACGTCGAATGAAGACTGTTGCGTCATACGGAAGCCTCCTATTTCGACAAGAGGGCCGTCTTCCCCGCCACGGCGGTGTTGAACGCCGGGACGTCCTGCGTCATCACGACGTGGACCTGATCGAGCACCGTGCGCAAGCGGGACGAGAGCTCGTCGTGCACCGCGATGTCCGATGCGGTGGGCGCGAAGTCGGGATCGCCCGCCACGTCGCCCGCGCCCGAGCCCACCGAGCCCTCGAGGTACAGCAGCCGCAAGTACAATCGCATGGGAGCCCGATACGTTTTCTGGTCGTTCTCCTGCAGCACCGGCTGCAGGAGCTCGTTCTCCACGCCGTCGAGTTTGTCCGAGAGCGTCTTGGCGTCGTCGAACACCGACTTGAACGATGAGTCGTGTCCGTACATCTCGCGCAGGTCCTCGACCTGCTTGCGCACCTTCTCGATGGCGTTGATCGCGTCGACCGTCGAATCGATCTCCTGATAGACGCTGTACGCGAGCGCGCTCTGCGCCTGCGCGTCGGCGAGCGTCCCGCCCGAATGCGGATCCTTGAGCACGGTCAGCGGCTGCGACACGCGCTGTCCGGCTGCCTCGAGCTCCACCGTGTACGTGCCCGGCGCCACGAGCGGGCCTAACACCGGGTCTTCGATCCCGTAGTGGTAGATGCGGCGCGTGAGCTTGCCGATGAACCGCTTGTCGCTCCAGATCTGCGGATAGCCCTTGGGCGTCGTGCGAAGCGCGACCGTCCGCGTGCGGTCGTAGCGAAGATCCCACCAGGTGCGATTCATACCGGCCTTGGCCGGCGCCGCGAGCTTCCGGACCACCGCGTTGTGCGCGTCGCGGATCGTGACGTGCACCGAGTCCTTGCTGCTGTCCTTGAGGAAATAATTGATCACCGCGCCGTAGGGCGGATTCCGGCCTGCCGAGATGTCATCGGGATCGCCCTTGATGCGATTCGATCCGCGGAACCGGTACGCCTCGCGCGGCGCGAACAGGTCCACCGGCTTCGACGCAAGCGTGGCGTCGATCGCCCGCAGCGGCGAGAGGTCGTCGAGAATCCAGAACCCTCGGCCCTTGGTCGAGATCACGAGATCATCGAAGTGTTCCTGCACGACGATCCACGTGACCGGCGCGTGCGGCAGATTCGATTGGAGCGGGAACCAGTGCGCGCCGTCATCGAGCGTCACGTAGAGGCCGTTCTCGGTACCGGCATACAGCATGCCTTTGCGCTTGGGGTCTTCGCGCACGATGCCGACGTAGCTGAACACGCTCTTCGGGATGCCGGCGCTGATCATGCGCCACGAGTGGCCATAATCGGTGGTCTCGTAGATGAACGGATCGCGGTTGTTCTCCTGGTGTCCGTCCACCGAGATGTACGCGCGGCCGGCATCGTATCGCGACGGCTCGATGTTGCTGATCGTGCCGCCCTTGGGGAATCCCGGCGCGGCCGGCGTGACGTCGGCCCAGTGCGCGCCGTCGTCGCGCGTGACGTGCACCTTGCCGTCGTTCGACCCGGCCCAGATGAGCCCGCGCGTGAGCGGCGATTCGGCGATCGCGAAGAGCGTGCAGCAGTACTCGACGCCCAGGTTGTCGTCCGTTAGGCCGCCCGAGCTGTGCATGTGGGCCGTGTCATCGGTCGTCAGGTCGGGACTGATGATCGTCCACGTCTTGCCGCCGTCGGTCGTGCGGTGCACGTACTGGCTGCCCACGTACACCGTGTTGTGGTCGAACGGCGAGAGCGCCAGCGGCTGCGTCCAGTTCCAGCGATACTTGGCGCTGTCGGCCGGCGAATCCAGGGAACGGTCCGGCCACGGATCCACCGAGAAGGACTGCTTGGAGCGCAGGTCGAACTTCTCGAGACCGCCCTCGTAGCATCCGCCCCAGACGATGGTCGTGTCGACCGGATCGGGATACGAGAACCCCGACTCGCATCCCGCCGTCGTTTGCCACAGGGCCGAGGGGATGCTGAAGCCCTGACTGTTGCTCGGGCCGCGCACGGCGGTGTAGTCCTGCTCGTTGCCATAGACGTTGTACGGAATCTGGTTGTCGACGGCAACGTGATAGATCTGCGCGATGGGCAGCACCACGCGGTGCCACTGGCGTCCGTGCGTGGTGGTGATCTGGACGCCGCCGTCATCGCCGATCATCATGCGGTCGGCGTTGGTCGGATCGGCCCACATGTCGTGCGTGTCGCCGCCCCACGGCATCACCACGGCCGTCTCGCCGCCGTCGAGGGAGCGCATGAGGAAGTTGGACGGGAAGTACAGTTCGTTAGGCGTCGCCGGCGACACCATGATCCGCGTGTAGTAGTGCGGACGCTCGGCCAGGAGGTGGCTATAGGAGACGACGTGCCAGTGGTCGCCGCCATCGTCGGAGCGCCACAGGGCGCCCTTCCCTTCCCAGCCGGTTTCGATGAGCGCGTACCAGCGGCTCGGGTCGTTGGGCGCGATGGCCACGGCCACTTTGCCTAACGGACCTTTGGGCAGGCCCTGCGTGGCGCGCTTCCACGTGGTGCCGCCGTCGTGCGAGATGTACACGCCGCTGCCCGACCCGCCGCTGAACTTGCCCCACGTGTGGATGACGAACGACCACATGCCCGCCACGAGAATGCGCGGGTTCACGGGGTCCATGGCGAGATCGGACGCGCCCGTCGAGTCGTTGACGAACAGCACCTTGTCCCATGTCTTGCCGCCGTCGGTGCTCCGATACACGCCGCGATCCGCCTGCGCGCCGTATCCCTGCCCCTCGACCGCCACGAAGACGGTGTTCGCATTCTGCGGATCGATCACGATGCGCGAGATGCGTCCCGAGGTCTCGAGCCCCATGTGCGTCCACGTCGCGCCGCCATCGGTGGACTTGTAGACGCCGTCGCCGATCGAGACGTTGCTGCGAATGAAGCTCTCGCCGGTCCCCGCCCACACGATCTGGTGGTCGGATGGTGCGATCGCGATCGCGCCGATCGATTGCGCGGGCATCGAATCGAACACGGGGCGCCAGTGAATGCCGGCATCCACCGACTTCCAGATGCCACCCGATGCCGCGCCCGCGTAGTAGACGTTGAGGTTGCCCGGCTCTCCGACCACCGACGCCACGCGATTTCCCTGCGGCCCGATGTAGCGAAACTTGAGCGCGTCGATGTCGATCCCCTGGACCGCCGCGGCGTGCGAGCGCGCTTCGGGCGATTCGTCTTCGTCCTGCGCCGCGGCGCGCGAGGCAAGGAGCGCGAGCGTGACCCCGGCGGTCGCGAGAGCGAACACGCGGTTCGAGAATCGGTGCATGGGTGGCTTAGGGCGGTTGGAGTATGCGACGTCCGCGGATCGCTGGATACGTTATCCGCGGGACAACGAGACGCAACTCCGTCTAGCGCGGCGTGATCACCGGCACGACGTGCCGGCGATTGCGGCGGTATCGCTTGAAGTCGCGATCCAGCGTGAGCACCACGCTCTGCAATTCGAGCTCGCTCATCCGGACGAGACAGGCATCGGCGAGCGACATGGGCACGTTCGCGTACCGGTCGACGAGACGCCGGACCGGAGCGATCTCGGCGCCGATCTGGAACTCGACGCGGATGATGTCCGCGGCAACGAGGGCGAGGATTGCGTCGGCGCCGTCGTCCACGCGCGACATGAGAAAGCAGGCTTCGGACAGCACCGCCTCGCACGTGAACACCGGCGGGGTCACCGTATCGAGCACCGACCGCGCCCACGAGTGATAGCGATCGCGCCGATTGAGCAGCGCGACGAGGGGACCCGTGTCGAGGAGAACGCGGGTCACTTCACTTCCCGTAGCGCGCCATGTGCTTGGGATTGGACGACAGGTCGCGCGGCCCGTTCACGCCGGACGTGACCGCATCGACGGCCGCCGTGACCGAGGCGCGCCCAGCCACCGTGTACGCTGCGAGCGCCTCGCGGACCAGCGACGACCGGCTGGTGTTCCGTGCCCGCGCGAGCTTGGTGAGCGCGTCGTCTACCTCCGCGGTCACTTTGAAAGATACGGTCTTCATGCGAGCGACTCGTGGTATTACGCCGTTGACAGAATCGTAATATCAGGCCGATGCGGCCGCAAGAACGCCGGCCGGGTGTCCTCGCCCAACGCTCGAGCCTGATCGCCCACTCGCCTAACGGGCCGTGTGTCGGTTTTTACATGAGCGCAGAGGCTCGACTCCACGCGTTGACCGAGACACGTCCCGTCGCGTGCGGGGCTCGGCCGCTAGCCCAGGAACGACTCCAGCGCCCGCGCGCGCGACACGTGTCGCAGACGGGACAGGGCCTTCTCCTTGATCTGCCGCACCCGCTCGCGCGTGATGCCTAACAGAGAGCCGATCTGCTCCAGCGTCATCGGCTCCTCGCCGTCCAGCCCGAAGTACAACCGGAGGATCTTCGCCTCGCGCTCCTTGAGCGACGACAGCGATTCCTCGATCGCCTCCGTGAGCGCCTTCTCGAAGGTCTGCTCGTCGGGCGTCGGATTCAGATTGTCGGGGAGATAGTCGAGGAGCTTGTTGTCTTCGCCCGGCGTGAGCGGCGCATCGAGCGAGAGGTGGGTCTGCGAGATCGAGATCGTCTTCGCGACCTCTTCCTCGCTGATGTCCATTTCCTCCGCGATCTCCTCGTGCGTCGGCTCGCGGCCTAACTCTTGGAGCAGCGCGTTCGCGCGCTTGCCAATGCGGTGCAGCGTTCCCGCGCGGTTCAAGGGCACGCGCACGATGCGCGACTGTTCCGCCAGCGCCTGTAGAATCGCTTGCCGAATCCACCACACCGCGTACGAGATGAACTTGATACCCTTCGTCTCGTCGAACTTGTGCGCCGCTCGGATGAGCCCGAGGTTCCCCTCGTTGATCAGGTCGGCCAGCGCCACGCCCTGATTCTGATACTTTTTTGCGACCGAGACGACGAACCGGAGATTGGATCGCACCAGCTTGTCCAGCGCATCGCCGTCGCCGACGCGAATCCGCTGCGCCAATCGCACTTCCTCTTCGCGATCGATGAGCGGATACGCGCTGATATCGCGGAGGTACTGGTCGAGCGACCCTTCGTCGAACGACGCCTTCTTGTTGCCGGTTACGGCCATACGCACGACAGCTCCTGCGGGCGAACACCGCCGCGCGCGGCGGCTCGGTCGGGGACGTGAATCCCGATGGGCCGGGGGTGCCTCAGTGGATTATCGTTCCGAGCCGGTGCCACCGAATGTCGGTGAGCCACGGATATGAGTGCTTGTCGTCGTGTGCGTAACTGTAGTACACGAACATCGGCCGGCCAATCAAGAGCGACTTGGGCACGAAGCCCCAGTAGCGGCTGTCCGACGAGATGTCGCGATTGTCGCCAAGGACGAAGTAGCTGTCCCGGGGGACGATCAGCGGACCCCACGTGTTACGAGAGGGATGATAGCCCGCGCTTGCTTCCGCGCGTTTGACCAAAAAATTGCGCTGCCAATCAAAATCTGCGAAGGACTGATCGGAGTCCGGCTGCACGTGCTCGACGTACGGCTCGCGCATCGAGGCACCGTTCACGAACACTGTATCATTGCGCATTTCCACCGTGTCGCCCGGCAATCCGATGAGACGCTTCACGTACGGCGTGACACGATCCTTCGGAAAATGAAAGACGATCACCTCGCCGCGCCGCGGCTGCCGAAACGCGGGCATCCGCAGATGCGTGAACGGGATCTCCGCCCCGTACACTGCTTTGTTGACCAGCAGAAAGTCCCCGACGAGCAACGTGTTCTCCATGCTCGCCGATGGAATCTTGAACGCTTCCATGATGAACGTGCGCGCGAGCATGAACAGCGCGATCGCGATGATGACGGTCCGGGCGTAATCGGCAAACGCGCTCCAGCGCCACGTGGTCCGGTTCATCGCACGCAGCACCTCCGCGCGGTGCTCGTCGGTGACGGACCTCAGTGTGGGAATGGCGGCGGGTGCGCGGTCGGTCATCTGCTGCGACGCAAAGGAAGGCTGCGTCAATGATAGACAGCCGCAAGGAAGAGCGGCAAGGGGCGATTACGCATTGGCGGTATCGATCTGCGCGCGTTGCAGTTTGCCCGAAAAATCGACGTACCCCACCTTGGTCTCCGAGTAGAACTCGTAGACTTCCCAACCCCCCTCGCGGTGACCGTTGCCGGTTTGCTTCACACCGCCGAAGGGGAGGTGTGCTTCGGCGCCAATGGTTGGAGCATTGATGTACGTGATACCGTTGTCCAGCTCGTTCAGCCCGCGGAAGGCGAGCGTCACGTTGCTCGTATAGAGCGACGACGAGAGACCGTACCTCACGTCGTTGTTCACGGCGAAGGCTTCATCGGGAGTGCGGACCCGGATCACCGAGAGGAGCGGCCCGAAAATTTCCTCCTGCTCGAGGCGCGACCCCGCTTTCACGCCGGTGAAAATCGTCGGCTCGAAGAAGTGCCCGCGTTCGAGACCATTGGCCGCGGCGCGCTTCCCGCCGCAGCGCAGTTCCGCTCCCTCGGTACGGCCGACGTCGACGTAGCGCTCCACCTTCTCCACGGCGCTCCGGTTGATCAGCGGTCCCACGTCTGTCCCATCGGCGCGGCCGTCGCCCAACCGAAGCGCCCGAACGCGCTTTTCCAGCATCGCGACGAACGTGTCGTGAATGCCGTCTTCCAGAATGAGACGGCTCGTGGCAGTGCATCGTTGACCGGTGGTGCCGAACGCGCCCCACAGCACTCCCTCCAGCGCCAGATCGAGGTCCGCATCGTTGAGAACGATCATCGCATTCTTGCCGCCCATCTCGAGCGAGAGCCGCTTGTGCATGCGCCCGCAGATTTCGCCCACGATGCGGCCCGTTTCGGTAGAGCCGGTGAACGAGATGATCGGGACGTCGGGGTGTTGGACCAACGCCGCCCCCGCGTCCTCGCCGCGGCCGTGGACTAACTGAATCACCTCGGGCGGAAGTCCTGCCTCGAGCAACAGCTCCACGAGCACCGTCACCGTATGCGGGACGTCTTCGGCCGGCTTGATGATGACGGCGTTCCCGCACAGGAGCGCCGGAAACATTTTCCAGGTGGGAATCGCCATCGGAAAATTGAACGGCGTCACGAGACCGGCGATCCCGATCGGCCGCCTAAAACTCATCGCCCACTTGTTGCGCAGTTCGCTGGGCACCGTGTGGCCGAAGAGGCGGCGGCCTTCGGACGCCGCGTAGTACGCGGTATCGATGCCTTCCTGCACATCGCCGCGCGTTTCGCTCAAGGGTTTGCCCATCTCGCGCGTCATGAGGGATGCGATGTCGTCCTTGCGCGCGGTGAGCAGGTCGCCGACCCGACGCAGCACATCACCGCGACCCGGCGCCGGCGTGCGGCGCCAGATGTCGAATCCTTTGCGCGCCGATGCCACCGCGCGATTCACGTCGTCGGGACTGGACAGCGGGAAGGTGCCGATCACGTCCTTCGTGTCGGCCGGATTGATGTTCTCGAAGGTGGCGCTCGTGCAGGCGTCGACCCAGCGTCCACCGATGAAGTTCTGAAAGGTCATCATGATACGACGTGTAGGTTGCGGTTCATGACTCACCCGCACATCCAGATCGCCGGATGCGCGAGATCGGGTTTGGCGTAGCCGATGCGCGGCAGCACCTGTTGGGCGGCCAGGAGCGCGCCCCACAGAATGAGGAGGAGCGACAGCACATGGCCGCTGGCCGACCGGTGGCGCCACGTCCAGATGGCGCTCCATCCCCCGGCGACGATCACGACGACCGAAGCCGCAAGATACCCGAACAAGCCCATGCCGCATTTGGTGGAGTACGGCCAGAACATGATCCCGACGCCTAACGCGATGGCGAGCAGCAGCCGCGCCATGACGCCGAGGGTCGAGGTCGTGCGCGCCGGCGCGGCGAGCGCGTTAGGCGCGGGCGCCGCCTTGCCCGGCTTGGCCGGCTTGCCGCCGCCCTTCGCTTGCTGCTGCGGCAGCAACGCGTCGTCGGACAGCGACTCGAGCTGCTGGTCGATCTTGCGCAGCTCCTTGTCCCAATCGGTGCTCATCGCACCCTCCGCGTCCGAAGATCCTTACGCATGCTCGCGCGTGAGCCCGTAGCGCTCGATCTTCTTGTACAGGTTGGAGCGCGGCATGTCCAGCAAGCGCGCGGTTTCCGATACGTTCCAATCGTGCTCTCGCAATTTCGCCAGCAGGAATGCGCGTTCCGCCGCATCCTTGAATTCCTCGAACGTGCGGCTCTCGAGCAGCGAGCCGAACGTGCTGCCTTCCGCTGCCCGCTGCCCGACGAGACGCTCGACGTCGGCGGCCGGAACGCGCGGCCCCGACGCGAGAATCAGAATGCGCTCGACGGTGTTGCGCAGCTCGCGAACGTTGCCCGGCCAATCGTACGTGGCCAGCCGTTCGATCGCGTCGGACGTGAACGTGCGCGGCGCCATGCCCTGCTGCTTGGACAGGAGCGCCGTGAAATGCGCGACCAGGAGCGGGATGTCCTCGCGGCGCTCGCGCAGCGGCGGGACCGTCATGGGCACGACGTTGAGCCGGTAGTACAGGTCCTCGCGAAACCGGTTCTCGTGAATCTCGGTTTCGAGATTCTTGTTCGTGGCCGAGATCACGCGGACATCGACGGCGGCTGGCTTGGAGCCGCCGATGCGCGTCACGACGCCGTCCTCCAGTACGCGCAGCACCTTGGCTTGCGCAGACAGGCTCATGTCGCCGACTTCGTCGAGGAACAACGTCCCGCTATTCGCCTGCTCGAACTTTCCCGCGCGATCGGCGATCGCACCGGTGAACGAGCCCTTCATGTGGCCGAACAACTCGCTCTCGATCAATTCGCTCGGAATCGCCGCACAGTTGACCTCGACGAACGGATTCGCGCTCCGCGCCGAGAGCCGGTGCAGGGCGCGCGCCACGAGCTCCTTGCCCGTCCCGTTTTCGCCGCTGATGAGGACGCGCGCCGGTGTGGGCGCCACGCGCTCGATCTTCTCGATCAGCGAGCGAATCGCGAACGATCTGCCGACGATCTCGTAGCGGGACTCGATCGTTTCCCGCAGACGGCTGTTCTCTTCCTGCAGATTTCCGTGCTGCAGCGCGTTGCGCAGCGTGACGAGGATCCGGTCGGTGTCGAGCGGCTTCTCGAGGAAGTCGTACGCACCGAGCTGCGTCGCTTCGACCGCCGTCTGGATGGTGCCGTGCCCGCTGATCATGACGACGATCGCCGCGGGATCGAGTTGGCGGATTTTCTTGAGCGCTTCCAAGCCGTCGATGCCGCCCATCTTCACGTCGAGGAACGACAGGTGCGGCCGCCACTTCTCGAATTCGGCGATCGCATCCACGGCCGTCCCGACGGCGCGGACCTCGTAGCCCTCATATTCGAGCAATTGGCCTAACGCAGCACGGATGCCCTTCTCGTCGTCGGCGACCAGGATGCGTCGGGTCATGGCAGCGTCTTGTACAGGGTGATCTTCCCGTCGTGCACCCGCACGTCGGCGATGTAGCGCGGCACGGCGAACGGCAGCCCGTTAGGCGAGGCGCCGGGCGGCCGCGCCTCGCGTCCCATGTGCTGCACCAGGTTCGGAATCATCGCCGATGGCACCACCAGATTCTTGATCCGTATGCTGGTCACCCGGA
The DNA here is from genome assembly GCA_036273715.1 of Gemmatimonadaceae bacterium. NCBI lineage: Bacteria > Pseudomonadati > Gemmatimonadota > Gemmatimonadia > Gemmatimonadales > Gemmatimonadaceae > Gemmatimonadaceae bacterium. Next base: position 9,370 of record DASUHB010000013.1, on the reverse strand, counting down.
ACTCGGCGAGCCCGGGTTCCGTGATAGCCAGCACGCCCGTGAACTCCACCGGCTCGCGGTCGCTCAACACCCCGGCCACCGGACCGAACGCTGCCGGACCGCCGAAGTCGGACAGGCGCACCTCGGCGCGCATGGCCAGCTGCTCGCCGATCGCCGCCGCCTCGACGTCGGACGCCGACGATGGCAGCTCGCGCGTGAGCGCATCGAAGACGTAACTCGCGAAATCACCCGGCGCCACGTTGGCGAACACCGGTCCGCTGCGCGCGCCGAGCCGGTCGATCGCATCGCGGGCGCGCGAGCTGCCCAGTGCGCTGATCGGTTCCCAGTGCGCCGCCGCCTGCTCGGCCGGGGCCGATCCGCCGGCGAACCGCTTGACCGCCGGCTCCCACTGCCCGCGGAACAGCCAGGCCACCGCGCCAAGAAAGACGATTAGCACGAGACAGCCGAGCGACCGGAGGCAGCTGCCCATTAGTTCGCTCGCCCGAGTGTGATCGCGGCGAGCACGGTATGCCGCGCCCCGCTCGCTCCGAGCTCGCTCTGCATGACGTCGACGCTCTGCGCGGGCGCCGACGTTCGGAATCGCACGGCGCGAGCCGCCGTCGCGATTGCACGCGCGTCAGCGCTCGACACGCGGTCGCGCGTGCGACCGAGCGTGATGTGCGGACGAAACGGGCGCGCGTCCAACGGATAGCCCAACGACGCACACGCGCGTTCGACGTCGTGCTGCAGCAGTTCGAGTTTCGGCTCTGGTGTCACACCCATCCATACGACGCGCGGCGCGCGAAGGTTTGGGAACGCGCCGAGGCCGCCCAGGCCGAGGATGAACGCGCTGTGCGGAGCGAGCGCGGCGCCGAGTGCGTCGCGCAACGGGCCTGGGGAGGCGTCGGGCTGCTCGCCCAGGAACTTGAGGGTGATGTGAAGATGGTCGTCGTCGAGCCATTTCACGGCGTGGCGGTCCGGCGTCGCGTCACGCATCGGGGCCGTAGCCGCGCGGATGTCGCGGCGAACGGATGCGGGCAGATTAATGGCCAGAAAGAGCCGCACGTTCGTCCGTCGCGCTCGCCATCTCGAGAGCGACTGTCTTGAAGCCGTGCTGGGCGGCGAGGTCGACCACGGTACGTCGCAGCGCGGCATCGCGCAGGCGCTCCGCGACTTCGTTAGGCACGGTGATCACCGCCAGCGCATCGCGTGCTTCCACGCAGGCGTCCACACCGTGCGCCGCGAGCGCCTGGGCGAGCGACGGTGCGCTCACGCGCCGGCGGGGGCAATGACGTTGAGCGACCCCGACCGGAATCCGCGAAGGTCTACCGACACGCGCGCAAAGCCGGCCTCGCGCACCGCGGCCGTGATGGCGCGTACGTTAGGCGCAGCCAGCCACGCGTCGAGGCGGTCGGCTGAGATTTCAACGCGCGCCAGATCGCCGTGGTGTCGCACCCGCAAATCGCCTTCAATGCCCAGCGCGCGCAGCGCGGCTTCCGCGCGCTCCACCTGCCGGAGCCGCTCGATGGTGACCACGCTTCCGTAAGGCAGCCGCGACGACAGGCATGGCGACGACGGCTGCGACCACGTCGGGAGTCCGCGCGCTTTCGAGAGCGCGCGGATCTCATCCTTGGTGAAGCCGAGCTCCGCCAGCGGCGACGAGACGGCGTGCTCGTCCGCGGCTCGCCGTCCCGGGCGCCAATCGTTGGTGTCGTCGGCGTTGGTCCCATCGATGATCGTCTGGAAGCCGCGCTCATCGGCCACCGCGCGCAACACCGACCACAACTCGGTTTTGCAGAAGTAGCAGCGATTGCTCGGATTCGCGACGTAGCGCGGGTCGGCCATCTCGTGCGTGCGAACCTCGAGCACCGGGATGTCGAATTTCGCGGCCAGCGCACGAGCACCATCCCATTGCGCGTCAGGATACGACGGCGATCTGCCGATCACCGCCAGAAACCTCGACGGCCCGATGGCTTCGAGCGCGACGCACGCCAGGTACGCCGAGTCGACCCCGCCGCTGAAACCAAGCATGACGGACGATCGAGCCGCGAGCCAGGCGATGAGACGCTGTTCTTTCTCGCGTGCGGTTGCGGGAGCGGTAGGAGTGGCGAAGTCTGCCGCCGATGGCGAATCGTCGGTCGCTGCCGCTTCCGCCCTCGCTGCCTCGGTCAGGACTGGCTCCATGACGGAAACGTAGTCCTGGCCGGCGCGGGCGGAAGTGCGCGAACGATCAGTGCATGACCACGGTGATGGGGTGAAGCACGCTGCCGTCGGGACCGCGCGCGGCGGCGTCGATCGAATCGACATCCCACACGACGAGGATCGCCGGGTCGTCACCCGTGGCGAAGGTGGCCAGATCCTGTCGCGACAATCCTGCTTCCTTGAGCGCGTGCCCATCGGGTGCGGCGCGGTACGGATGCGTGTGCCAGGCGCCGACAAAGTCTTTGATGCTGTCGCAGGTTCCGGTCACCGCGAACTGAAGCTGCCGCATGTCGTGCGACGGAACGCTCCCGGTGACGAACAACGTGTCGTGTGAGATGGAGCCCTGCATGCATCCCATGTATTCGCGCTGGGTCGGCTTACCGCTGCCGATCATCTGCGTAAGCGTATTTTCACCTGCGAGCTCGTTCCAGTGCGCGTTGCTGCGGGTCCAGATGGCATTCATGCTGTCGCGCACGGACCCGTTGACGACGATGGTGCCGAGTTGAGGTGGAAACGTGAGGTGGCGCGCGGCGATGAGCATTGGCGCAACGAGCACCAGCCAAGCGGCGCGCCGCCAGACATTCGGCGAGGGACGGGGCGACCCTGAGTGAGGCATCGGCACTGCACTCCTTTTGTTGTGCGCTGAACGAGGGCGGTGATCTCGATCCATCGGGCCGCGCAGCGCGCAATTTCTTCGCGGCGAGACCCCAGCATTTCAGGACGCGTGCCACATTTGGAAGAAGAACACGCGCAGCGATTGAATTCCCACTATTGCGACGCGGCTTCGCGTTCTGCGTCACAGCGAGCCGAACGGGGCACGCGGCCGTGTGGCGGCCTCGGCCGCTCCACCGGGCCAGTACAGCAACGACCGGCCTTCCGTTAGGAGCATTTGAACTAGTCACCGGCGGACGGATCGGCCGGACGAAAGCGCAGCGCCTCCGCGAGGTGCGGGAGCGCGATGGCGGATTCTCCATCGAGGTCGGCAATGGTGCGCGCCACTTTGATCACCCGATGATACCCGCGAGCCGTGAGCGTGACGCGGCGGGCGGCACGGTCGAGGAGCGCGCGGGCTTCGGGCGAGAGCTCAGCGAGTGCGGCGAGGCGGCTGGGCGGCGCCTGTGCGTTGCAGGAGCAGTCGGGCGTCGATCGATAGCGGGCGCGCTGGCACAGCCTGGCCGCATCGACGCGTTGGCGAATGGCGGCCGATGATTCGGCGGTGCGCGGCGCCATCAGCGTCCGAAGACTCACCGCGCCGACGTGGACGTGGAGATCGATGCGATCGGTCATGGGCCCGCTCAAGCGGGCGCGGTATCGGGCGATGTCGCCGGCGGCGCAGGAACATTGTCGAGCGGGGTCGCCAGCGTTGCCGCATGGGCACGGGTTCATGGCCCCGATGAGGGTGAACCGCGCCGGGAACGACACGGTGTGAGCGGCGCGCGCGATGATGACCTTGCCGTCTTCCATCGGTTGGCGGAGGGATTCCATCACGTGACGACGGAATTCGAGCAGCTCGTCGAGGAAGAGCACGCCGAAATGGGCGAGACTGACTTCGCCCGGCCGCGGCGGGTTTCCGCCGCCGATGAGGCCTGCGTCCGAGATGGTGTGATGCGGCGCGCGGAACGGGCGGACGGACGTGCGCGGCAGATTCGAGTCGATGAGGCCGGCGACGGACTGGATGGCGGTGACTTCGAGCGCTTCGGATTCTTCGAGTGGCGGGAGGATGCCGGGGAGGCGGCGGGCGAGCATCGTTTTCCCGGCGCCGGGTGGACCGACCATGAGGACGTTGTGGCCGCCGGCGGCGGCGATCTCGAGGGCGCGTTTGGCGGTGTCCTGCCCTGCGACGTCGGCGAAGTCGGGGCCGGGGTCGTCGCCGGCGGGCGGCGGCAGGGTGCACGCCACGGGCGTTAGGCGGCGTGCGGCGAGGGCGGCGGTGAGCGTGGCCAGGGTGGGTGGAGCGCAGAGCGGGACGGCGCTCACGAGGCGCGCTTCGGCGACGTTGTCGGGTGGGAGGACGAGGGTGGTGTTGGTGCGTTGGGCGGCGCGGCGGGCGATGGGCAGCGCGCCGCGGACGGGCCGGAGCGAGCCATCGAGGCCCAGCTCGCCGATGGCGATGATGCCGGCCAGCGCATCGGGCGCGAGCTGTCCGGTGGCGACGAGGATGCCTAACGCGATCGGGAGGTCGAAGGCGGTCCCGTCTTTTTTCCGATCGGCCGGGGCGAGCTTGACAACAGCAAAGAGCCACCGACCGCCGGAACGCGTCGAATCGTGAGGACCACCTGCCGTTTCTCCTTGTCAACCACCGCGTTAGCCAGCCATGGCCGGATGAGTTCGCGCTGAGCGGCCGGTGAGAGGGCCCGCACCGTGGCACCGAAGTCCTGTGCGACTTTCAACAATCGGTCGCGCTCAGACGCGAGCGTCGTCTGCGCGCGTTGCGAAAACATAGTTTGCTCGAGCGCCGTCGAGGCGGCGTCGATGCGGGCACGGAGATCGGTGAGCGTCGCCCTGGCCTCCACATCCGTGAGCACGCCGCGGGCGACCGCACGGACGACCGCCTCGCGTTCGGCAACGAGCTTGTCCCGCTCACGTGCAAGACGCGCGCGCTCAGACGCCTTCGTGTCGGCCATCGACTCGAGTGCGCGGTCTAATTCCTCTGCGATCGCCGACGCCACGGCCGGCTTCTGCACTTCCTGGGCGATGACATCGATCACCGCCGGCTCGATGAATCGCCGCTGCAATGTGCCTAACCGACCGGCACAGAGACTCCGATCGTTCATGCCGCCACTGTCCTTGTAGAAGCGGTAGCGATCCGGGTCGGTGGGATCCTTCTTGTTCTTTGGACCACCGCCGCCGACGTAGGGCGACCCACATTGCGCACAGGTCAGCAACCCGGTAAGCGCGTAGGCACCATCCGGTCGCCGAACCTGCTTCGCGTTCGCGCTCAACCGCCTTGCCACCGTGTTGAATAACTCGCGCGAGATGAGAGGAGGATGCGCGTCGGGTGCGATCACCCACTGGTCCCGGTCCCGGACGCGCGTCTCCATGCGCTCGATCTTGTCGTGCGGCCGCCGGCACCAGATGACGTCGCCCACATAGGTCCGATTGACGAGGATCGCGCGCAGCGTCCCGTTCGACCAGTGGCGCCGGATCGACGCGTACGGGTTGCTCGGATCGCGCATGAAGCGCTTGAGGCGGCCTAACGTCCACTCGCCACTCGCGTACGACGTGTAGAGAAACCGCACCAACTCCTGCTCGATCGCCGGCCCCGGTGTCAGCCGCACCTTCTGATCATCGGCCTTCCGCTGCCCTGGATCAAGCACGACGGGATCTTTGCCGTTTCTTGTTGCGAGTCTCCGGTATCCGAGCGGCGCTTCGTTGAGCCAATAGCCTTGCTGCGCCGCGCCGCGCGCGCCGCGCTTCGCGTTGCGCGAGATGTTCGCGCGGTACTCCGATGCCTGCGCGGCACCGACTGCGCGGAGAACGCTGCGGCCAATCGGGTCGGCGGTGTCATCGGACTCCGCGAACCGGACGATCCAACCGTGCTGTTTGAGGCGGTAACGCCAAGCGGCTGCCTCGTCGGGATCGCGGAAGCGACCAAAGCGCGAATCGTTGAGGACGAGAACGAAGCCAGGTGCCCGCATCGCGCGCCGGTGCGTTTCGCAGTACGACACGAGGCGCATGAAGGCCGGACGCCCCTCAGCATCGGCGCCGGATGCGCCAGCATCGACAAAGAGCGCGGCGTCCTCGAGAGTCACGCCCAAGCGAGCCGCAAGCGCGTCGATGGCACGCCGTTGATCGGCGAGTGATGTCCGATCGTCGCGCGCTTGCGATTCCGTCGAGACGCGACAGTAGCCGATCGCGCCGAACGCCTGGCTCGCGGCCAGCGTGACAGCGGGCTTCATAGCGGATGCTCTCGGAAAACGGGCACAGAAGTGACGGCGAGGACGTGGCGCACATATTGGGCGGCCCACACGCGCACGTCCAGATCGTCGGCGCCGTACTGCACGGTGAGCGTGGGCTCGCCTCGCGTTGCACGCGTTCCGCCGACGGCGGCGGCATCGGCGATCCTAGGCATGCCGGCGCTCTCCACCGCCGACAACGCGGAGCGAGTATGGTAGTGTACTGCGGTCGACGATGCGGCCATTGTCCCACGTCAGGGCAATGCGCTTGCCCTCGCGCTCGCCGTGGGTTCGCGATTTCATGATGTTGATGCCCATCGTGCGCGGCTCGAGTACTGTGTGCGGTTCTCGAGCGCCCGCGCGTGCGAGGCGGATCGATTCCCTGAACGCCTCGACGTCGGCCTGGCTGCCGTTGTCCGGCTCGGCGATGAGCGGCCGGTATAGCCCGATCATGCCGGTCGCATTCTGCCGCTTGTGACCACCGTTCAGCACGTGATTATCGCGCAGGGGCGCGTACTTCGCGAGGTGGTCGTGCGATCCCGACAGCGCCGCCTGGTTCGCTTGACTCATGCAAATCAGCACGAGGCCTGTGTCCTGTGCGATTCGGAGTGCCTCGCGATTCACTTGGACACTAGCCCCGTACTGCGATTGCCACCGATCGGCGTCGCCTTCCACGTGGTCGATGTGGTCGACGACCAGCACTTCGGCGCCCCGCTCTCGCGCGATCTGCGCCGCGCGCCGTAACCCGGCCGCCGAGATGTCCGCCGCGCCGTGCACTTGCACGCGAGAAAAGAACGGCTCTTTGATCTGTGATCGAACGGCATCGCTCACGCGTTCGCGCAGTTCGATCGCATCTTTGCGGCGCCAGAAATCGCCCGAGAGCATGAGACCGGGGTCGATGCCCAACGACTGGCAGGCCAGATAGGTGCGGAACGTGTTGGCGCGAACCTCGAGCGGCATCACATCAACGCGGGTACCGACCGCCGCCCAACGCAAGGTCGCGGATCCGATGAAGGTCGATTTCCCCATGCCGGAGAACGCGACAACGTAGTGCACTGTCCCCGGTGCCATGCCACCGTACAGGTCATCGAGCGCGGCCCACGGCCAGCGCACGTAGCAGTCGGCGTGCAGCTCGAGCGACAGGAGCGCGTCCGCGATTTGGTCCGACGTGACCGCGCTTGCGCTTGGCGGATGGTTCCCGCCCCACTGGCACTCGTGCAGCGTTAGGCGGCACTGTTCGCAGATTGCCGTCATGTCTGAACCCTCGCCGGCCGCGTCTCGCGATCGCCGAGCTCAGTGAGCACACCGTCAGCATCGACAAGCGGGCCGCTCGGAACGGCGTAGTCGCCGTGCCGTTGCGCGAAATCCTCGATCTTGCAGTAATTCGAGCTCTTCTTCCGTGTGCAGTAACGAGCGAGCCGCCGGCCGATTTCGCTCGGATCGATGCCGGCGCGGTAGATCGGACTGAGGCACTTGGCAGCGCGTCTGGCGTCGAAGGACCCAGCCCCGAAATGCACTTCCCATGCATCGTGAGCCGGTGTCAACCACGTCTCGGGAGGTCCGCCGTTCGACCCCGCGCGGTGTTTGCGCGGAAGAGGTTTTTGTAGTTGAAGTGAAGATGCAGATGCAACTGCAACTGCAGGGGACCCCCCGAAGGACGGCGGCGAGGATACCTCCGAAGGATGGTTGGAAGGATGTCCTTCCACCTGTCCTTGTTGTCGCTTCGGTCGCGGCACATTGGGATTCTTCAGGCTATCCTTCCCGCCGGCAGCGCGGACTGTTCTGACGCGCTCGTCGCGCACCATGCGCCGGCTGTAGATCACGCCGGCCTCGGTGCGGCTGAACACGTGCCGCTCCTCGAGCTCGGCGAGCCAGCGGCGCGCCTTCTGTCGAGACACGCCGACCATATGCGCAAGCCGTTCGGTGGTGATGGGGACCCCACCAGCCGTCAGGTGTCCGCGTGGCGTCCCGTCATGCATGAGGTCAAGCATCTCGCGCCAGAGGGCGCGCGCCTCAAATGAGCACGCCATCAACGCCGTGTCCCGTCGGAAGTCACCTGGATACCACTGGAAAGCAGGCGGCTTCGTCATGCCTGAGTATCCTCGGCGAGGCCGGGCGCGTGATCCTCGCGCACGAGTTCCAGCAATGGCTCCAAGCGACCGGCGACGCTCGCCAAGCGCCAGCGAATGCGCTGCACCGAGATGCCGGTGGAGCGTTGGCGCAGTGCCCTGAGCAACCGCGGCTCCATGCGCGAGAGCTCCTGCAACCACGCGTCGGTAGCCACGTCAACGAAGAGCGTGCCGTCACGCGTCACCATCCGCGCGGCGGTGACCGCGGCGATCTGCGCGCCTACTACAGGCGCCCACTCGTCGGAGAGCGTCATCAGCCGGCGCTTCTGCGGCACGGCTGCTGCGCGCGTTGAAGAAGCGCTTCAAAGACGTCCGCAATGCGGTTCGCCTGCGCGCGACGGAGCTGCAGACCGCGCGCGCTGCGCAGGAGCGGAAACACCGCGTTGGCGACTTCCTCGAGCGTGCCTTCGCGAATGACGAACTCGGTGCCCCTCGCCGTGACGTAGCGCACTCCCACGACCAGGTCGAAAGGCGAGTGCTGGTGGAAGGCGATGAGGCGGCGCGCCCAATTCGGCGCCAGGCGCGCCGCGGCCTGGAGGCGAGGTTCAAGATCTCCGATCTCGCCTCCGTCGAGGGCCAGCACCTCATCCGCGCCGACGATAATCTGAAGCGGCCCCACACGGTCGACCAGTTCGACGCAGAGCGTTTCATCGGATGCGATCATGCGGCAGACTCCGTGTCCTCGCGTGCGCCCAGGCTGGGCACGAGAATGGCACGCAGCGCACTCGCCAGTCGCAGCGAGATGCGAATCGATGGTTCGCCACGCTCGCGGGCGAGACGCTCGCGACGCAGGAACCACTTTCGAGCCAGATAGCGATCGTCGAGTGTGACCGTGGTCGCACGGTTGCACAGGTGGTTGCTGCCCGAGGCGCTCTTGCGCGGGCGCTGGTCGCTGGTGCAGAATTGACGCGTCATCATGAGGGAGCCTCCTCGTGGTGGTTTGGGAATGGCCGAGCTGGTCACTCGACCGTACTTCCTGAAGCGCTCTTCGTGGCAGCCGTCGCCGCGAGGAGCGTTTCGTCGTTAGGCCGCCGGCACTGCACTTTCACGTGCTGCGCGATCGGTGACATAGCGATCGGCGGACTCTGGGTCGATCTGGAAGCGTCCATCGTCGCCGCGGCGCCCCGTCAACTTTCCGCGAAGGAGATCGTCTCGCACGCGCCA
>DASUHB010000012.1 GCA_036273715.1 Gemmatimonadaceae bacterium | reverse complement strand
CGATGGCTTTGAAACACGGCCACTTCACCGGGTTAGGCATGGCGATGGCCGAGCTCGCCGTGATGGGCGTGCCGTCGCGGCCGCGCATCTCATCTTCAGGTGCGCGCGATCCTTTCGTTAGTCGTTAGCGCCGGTTGGCCGTACGGGCATTGCGCCGGGGAGACGGAGGTCGTATCTTGGTGCGCCCTTCTGCAAGGCGCGGAACCGTGAGAGCGCTGAAATGGAGCGGCATCGCCGCGGCCACGATCATCGGATTGATCGCGTTAGGCGTCGCCGGCGTCTATGCCGTGAGCAGCGCCCAACTGGGCAAGCGCTACGTGGATCACGTGCCGCCCGTGGCCGTCGGCCACGACTCGGCATCCATTGCGCGCGGGTCGCACTTGATGCACGCTGTCCTTCCGTGTGCGGAGTGCCACGGCGAGGACCTGGGCGGCAAGGTGCTGATCGACCGGCCGTTCATGGCGGTGTTGAGCGCTCCCAACCTCACGCGCGCCGGGCTCGGGTCGCAGCTGAGCGACGCCGACTTCGTGCGTGCCATCCGCTACGGCGTCGCGCCTGACGGCCGGTCGCTGTTGGTCATGCCATCCGCAGTGTTCTACTACCTGAGCGACAGCGATCTCGCGGCCGTCGTCGCCTACGTGAAGAGCGCGCCTGCTGCTTCGCACCCGCTCAAGCCGACCACCGTTGGGCCGCTGGCCCGAGCGTTGCTCGTCGCCGGCAAGCTGCATCCCGAGAGGGCGTCGATGAACCTGGCCGCTGAACGGCCGCAACCCGCGCCCGCGGTGAGCGCCGCATATGGAAAATACCTCGTGAAAATCGCCACCTGCCGGCACTGCCACGGCCCGTCGTTGGCCGGAGGGCCGCCGGCCGATAATCCCAACGCGCCGCCGGCAGCCAATATGACGCCCGAGGGCATCGGTCGTTAGACCGAGGCTGACTTCCGGACTGCGTTAGCCGAAGGTAAGAGGCCCGATGGAAGCCGGTTGAATCCCTTCATGCCTGTCCGCATGTACCGGAATATGACCAACGACGAGATCGCTGCGATCTGGACGTATCTCAAGACGGTCCCGCCGAAACCGTACGGCACCCGATAACCATCGCGCTCGTACTCGTCTTTCGTATTTCCCGGACAGTGAAATTCCTGTCGCGCCAGTGGACTGCGTCCGGGATGGTCGTCGCAGCGCGACAACGCGACCAATGACACAGGCTGGTATGAATCGCGACCTGGGGAAACCGACGCCATCGACCGGCCGGCTCGCAGCCGCGGTAGCGGTACGCAGAGGCCACGCCGTCGTCACACTGCCCGTGTTGTTGATCATGCTCGGCCTGTGGGCGCTGGCGGAGGGTGTCCTGCGGCGTGCCAGCAAACTCGTACGACTCCCGTTGGGCCTGCAAATAGTGGTCGGAGTCGCAGTCGTGATCGGCCCGCCGGCCTTGGCCTGGGTCTGGTGGGCATTCACAGTCCCGCGGTGGCGACATTGGGCGCTCAGCCGCGGCGCTGACCCTCAGCTGTTGCAGGAGCTCGGCGAGGCACAGGGATTGGTGTGGCCCAGAGGCAGTTTCCTGGAACGGACCGAATTCCGCTACACTCCGAAACAGTGACGCGGCTGACGTCTGCCTAACGCGGGCGCGCGCACGTTGGATGAGTCGGCCGGGGCTCGTCCCGGACCCGAGCCGCGCTCACCGCGTTAGGCGCCGGTACGGCGCCGGCACGGGAACATTCCCTCGCGCATTCGCGGTACGTCGACCGGGGACGCTACGGAGCGACCAATCCTGGCAAACGCCGGCGCTGGTGCTGAGACGTACCGACGTGCAACGTTCTCGGGCGCGCCCGCGGGCCAGACCTGCAGGCACTATCGCTGTCCTGGTTGACTACTCTTTTTCACTTCCGTCATGAATCCGCCGACGCCACACACGCGCGCCATCGCTGCCTTCGCTCTGGCCCTCCTCGCATCCGCCTGCGCCTCCCGCGTCCCGCCCGCCGACATGGTCCTCCGCCACGGTATGATCGTGACCATGGACTCGACACATGCGAGCGCCGAAGCGCTGGCGATCACAGCCGGCCGCATCACCGCCGTCGGATCGGACGCCGACGTGCAACGCTATGTCGGTCCCAACACCAAAGTCATCGATCTGGGCGGCCATCTCGCCATCCCGGGCTTCATTGAATCGCACGGCCACTTCACCGGGTTAGGCATGGCGCTGACCGAGCTCGACCTCATGGGCGTGCCGTCGTGGCAGGACATCGCGACCATGGTCGGCAATGCGGCCCGGACGGCCAAGCCGGGCGCCTGGATCCGGGGACACGGCTGGCATCAGGAGAAATGGAACCGGTCGCCGGGGCGGGTCGTGAAAGGCTTCGAGACGAACGACCTCATCAACCAGGCCGCGCCCAACAACCCGGTGATTCTCGAGCACGCGAGCGGGCACGCGCTCATCGCCAACGACGTCGCGCTCCGCCTCGCCGGCATTACGTCATCGACGCCCAACCCGCCGGGCGGCGAGATCATCAAGGACCCGAGCGGCCGCCCAACGGGCATTCTCGTCGATGGCGCCCAGTCGCTCATCCGCGACGCGTTGGACAAGAATCTGTCTGCTCGTTCGCCCGAGGACGCCGAGGCGGAGTTCCGCCGGCAGGTGCACCTGGCCACGCAGAATGCGCTGGCCAATGGGGTGACGAGCTTCCAGGACATGGGCGAGTCGTTCGCGACCATCGATGCCATCAAGAAGATGGTCGACGCGGGTGACATGCCGCTGCGCCTCTACATTCTGGTGGACGGCGAGGAAGTGCGGCCGGATGACGTCGACTCGCTCGTTGCGCACCGGATGATCGACTACGGCAATGGCCACCTCACGGTGCGTGCCATCGGGGAGATCACCGCGGACGGTGCGTTAGGCTCGCGCAGCGCGTGGATGCTCGCACCCTACGATGACGATCCGACCAACACCGGGCTCAACGTCACGTCCATGGCGCGCATCAAGCAGATCGCCGAGATCGGCATCGCGCACGGGTTCCAGATTTCGGTGCACGCCATCGGCGACCGCGCGAACCGCGAAACGCTCGACCTCTACCAGTCGCTGTTCGCCGAGCATCATGTGAAGAGTGACACGCTGCGCTGGCGCATTGAGCACGCCCAGCACCTCAATCCGGCGGACATTCCACGCTTCGGGCGGATGGGCGTGGTCGCGTCGATGCAGGGGATCCATGCCTGCTCGGACGCGCCGTACGTCATCCCTCGGCTCGGCGTCCAGCGGGCGAAAGAGGGTGCCTACGTGTGGCAATCGTTGTGGAAGACGGGCGCGGTCGTGACTAACGGAACGGATGTGCCGGTGGAGGAGATCAGCCCGATCGCGTCGTTCCATTGCAGCGTCACGCGCGATGTGGTGGGCACCGATTCGGCGTTTTTCCCGGAGCAGAAGCTCAGCCGGGAGCAGGCGCTCAAGACCTACACGGTGAACGGCGCGTACGTGGCGTTCCAGGAGCACGAGAAGGGCGCGCTGGCGCCGGGGATGGATGCGGACGTCGTGGTGTTGTCGCGCGACATCATGCGGACGGCGCCGGATTCCATCCTGGGCACGAAGGTGCTGTACACGATCGTGGGCGGGAAGGTGGAGTACACGGGTTCTGGGAAGTGAGCAATGCGCGTCATGTGACGTGTCTTGCGGCGTTGTGCTCTTTCCTGCAATCTAACAATGCTGCAGGAATTCTTCGAGCAGCGACGTCGCGTTTCGACCAGCCGTTAGGCCTGCAACAGGATCCGACTCCGCGGGGGATAGTGTATGCGCAAACGATGGATGGTCGTTCTCGCACTACTTTGCTCGCCGGCCCCGCTGTTCGCCCAGGGGCTGCATCCCGACTCTCTCTTTCCACGCTTGGTGGGGAATTGGGTGCTACGCGGTACCATCGGCCGCCGGCAGACCGTCGATGATGTGAACTTCAAGTGGCTGCTCGGCCGCGAGTACGTTGAGATGCACGAGGTGTCTCGCGAGCGCGCGCCGAATGGTAAACCGGTCTACGAAGCCGTGGTGCTCTTCGGACGCGATCCTGCGACGGGCGCTTACGCCTGTGTGTGGATGGACAACACCGCCGCGGCGGCCTTCCCTCCGGCAGGCACGGGCCGTGGGACTGTGCGCGGAGATTCCATCTCCTTCCTTTTCCTGGACTCCGCGGCGACGAGCTTCCATACGACGTTCCTGTACGACGCGTCGAGGGATTCCTGGCAGTGGCACCTGGACAACGACAGTTCGGGGGTCCGCAAACCATTCGCGCGGGTCACGCTTACCCGGCGATAGGCGCTACCGCAGGGCTGCTCGCTCCACGTCTAACGCAGCGCCTCCCCGAGGGCGCGCGACCAGGCCCACGCGGACGAGATCATCACCGCGTGGCTCGCAACGACGCCGGGTGCGGACGTCACCATTTGGTATGAGGCGCCGTTAACACAACCTAACGAGCCGGGGACGTGAAGCCCTACGAGCCCTCAGGGATTCGCCGACTGACGGCGCACTGCGCGCGCCGATATTGGCGAGGTATGCGAAGACTACCGCGCCCAGGGGCGCATCCCCACGCCGGACGGCACGCATGACAGGTGTCCATCTTCATCTGCTGGTCAATCATGCGCCTGTGTTTGGCGCCTTGTTCGCGCTCGCGCTGCTCGCGGCGTCCTTCTTTTTCGCGCCCGACGTGCTTCGGCGCACCGCGTTCGTCGTCCTCATCGCAGCGGCGGTCGCCGGTGCTGCGGCGTATTTCACCGGAGAGCCGGCGGAGGACGCGATTCGCGGATTCCCCGGCGTTCAACGGGCGTTGATCCACGATCATGAGGAAGTGGCCGAGATCGCGACCGTCGTCACCGCCATCCTCGGTGTTTTTGCGCTCGGCGCGCTCGCCTGGTGGCGACGCAGCGCAATCCCGCGCGGCGTCGCCGTGCTTGCCCTCGTCGCCACGACCGTTGCGAGCGTGCTGATGGGCTATACCGGCCTGCTCGGCGGCCAGATTCGGCACACTGAGGTGCGGGCGGGTGCAACCGCCGCGGACGCAAGTCGCATCGAGCCGCCCCGCGTGCGCACGCCGTAGCGCGCCGGCTCGCGCTCAGCATCGATGAGCGGCGCCGCGTCACGCCCTGGCCGTCGCGGGCGCTCCTTTGTCGATCGTCCACATCGGCTCGTAGTTCGCGATCTTGTCGAAGCGCACGCCCGCCGCCTCGAGGATCGGTCGCTGGGCGAGCATCGCTGCTAGCGTGTCCAATTGCTTGGCCGCGGCGAGATCGGTCCAGATGCTCACGTTGACGAGCGTGTTAGTCACGGGATCGACCGAAGCGTGGTAATACAACAAGCCGCGTAGCTGCTCGAGGGCTGGAACGAGCGGCGTCGCCGACGCGTCGATGAGCTTCTGGACTGCGTCGCACTGCTCGGGCGCAAAGTGCCCCTTGGAGATCCGTACGACGGGTGATCCTTGTGCGGTTGCCATGTGCCTTCAGGGAAAAGTGTGAGTGCCATGTGCGTTCGGTGCGCACGCCGTAGGAAATCTTGCGCACCAGAGCTTCGTTTACACAGGTCTTCACGAAGCGCTGGAGTGGACGCCACGAGGAACGTCGCGAGCTCTTCGAGCACTCGCTCACACCACGTTCCTGGCTCGCGTGACCCGGAAGCGTGACATCCATAAGCACCGGCTGCATATTTGTCCCGCCCCGCTCACCCTGAACCCCCACGACGCGCTCGCCGACCGCTACCCCTGGAGCGCGAGCTCGGTGCGGGGCGATCGCGACAGGAAGCAGTCTTATGTCAGCTCCGAGCGCCATTGGATTCCGAGCAGGCGTGGCGGCAGCAGCGGCGACTGTCGCCTACGACGTCGTTCAGATCCTTCAGGTTATCGGCGTTCTCCACTTCCCGGTGGATGAGATCCTGGTCTTCGGGACGTCGCTCTGCATCACGGTTCCTTTTCTGCTCGAAGTGCTCGCCCTGCATCACTCCCGAACCGCCGATGTCGCGCATGTTGCGGCAACAGCACTGGCCCGGGGTCGTGTATTTCCGCGGAACGTACTCCCACCAGCTGCTACTGCTCGGCTTGCCTGGGCTATCACCGCCCGTGTTCATACTACTCCTCGCGCTGGCGCCTTGCGCCGGCGCTGCGAACCGAAAGACAGGCCGTGGCCTAACGAACGCTGCAGATGGACCCACATGACCTACATCGATCGCTATTGCGATAGCCGATCACGGCGGTCGCACGCCGGCACGCCGTACGTGCAGCCTAACTGTCGGTGCGGCTGCGGCCGCATCTCGATCCACATCCTCCTCAACGCCGTTAGGCGGACAAGGCGACCCGAGTCACGCCGTGAGCGACACGCCCTCCCCTGATGAAATTGCCATCCGGCAACGACGCCTGTAACGGCTCCATGGATGCGCGCAAGCAGCCCGTCGCGATCCGCATCGCCTCGTTCCTCTGCTACGCGTGGGGCATTATCTTGGTGGTGCTCACGGCGACTGCGCTGATGCCGCTGCGCTCGAAACCTCGCGCCCTCACTGCCGCGCTGGCGTTCCTGTCGATCGTAATCCTCGTCGGCGCCGCGTACTGTCTCGCTGGATACGTTCTCCGCCGCCGGGCGACATCCGGTGCGTGGTTCACCGGTATCCTCGTCGCCCTGACGACCGCGCTGCAGCTCGTCCTGCACCTCAACTTCGACGGCGTCAACATGAAGCCGCCCTGGCTCGTCGTGAACGCGCTGCTCATCGTTCTGTTCGTTGCCAACTGGACGCGCGCCGGCGCGGGGCGCCGGGGGGTCGACGCCTAACACGCCGCGAGTGAATCAGCGTCGGTGTCGGTGCACCGAGTCTACATTCAACCAGAGACACGCAACTTCGCCATGCCCACCCGGCTCGATGTCTTTTTCGCGGTGCTGTTCTCGATCGTCATCGTCGCCATCGGCGTCGCCTACTTCGATCAGCGGCTCAAGCGTCAACTGGCCGCCGGCGTGCCCAACGCGCGGCGCAACTGGTATCGCGGCACGATCATCGGAGAATGGGTTCTCGCCGGTACGGCCGTCGCGCTCTGGTCGAGGGAAGGCCGCCCGTGGCGCGCACTCGGTCTCGAGCCACCTACCGACTGGCGCTTGTACGTCGGCCTCGCGCTCGCCACCGCTGTCGCCGCGATGTTGCTGCGGCAAAACGCCAGGATCCGCGCGCTCACGCCTGACCGCCTCCAGCGACTGGTTCCGAAATTCAATGACGTGGAGTTCATCATTCCGCGCTCGCCCGATGAGTATCAGTGGTTCCAGGCGGTGTCATGGACGGCTGGTGGATGTGAAGAGTTGCTCTACCGGGGGTTTCTCACCTGGGTCGTCGCCGCCTACGTCGGTATGGCGCCGGCAGTGGTGATCGTTTCGATCGCGTTTGGTTTGGGACATGCCTACCAGGGACCACGAGGGGTTATGAAGACCGGGCTGGTCGGTCTCGTGCTGGCATGCATCGTCCTCCTCAGCGGCTGGCTGGTCCCGGCGATGATCATCCATGGACTGATCGACAGCGCCAGTGGTGTGGCAGGCTTCGCGGTGCTTGGCAAGAAGGTGGCGGTCTAGCTCCGGAACGAAAATCCTCTCCGTGGACAGTGTTCCTCGCGCCTCCGAAGGTCGGTAGCCATATTGGCGCGTCTTCAACGGACCGCCATGATCGAGCCGAACGACGCACGTGACGAAGCAGTCCGCGCCGCGCCGCTGGATTTCCGCGGGCGCGTCGCGATCGTCACTGGAGCGGCGCGCGGGCTGGGTCGCGCCATCGCGACGCGGTTGTACGAGCGCGGCGCGAGCGTGGCCGTCAACGTTCGCGATGCGTCGCGCGCCGATGCCGTTGTCGCGTCGTTGGGCGCACGCGCGCTCGCCGTGGCGGGCGACATCGCCGCCGCCGGCGCACCGGAGGACATCGTCCGCCGAACCCTGGACCGCTTCGGCCGCATCGACATTCTGGTGAACAACGCTGCGCTGGCGCGCTCGACGCGGTTCCCCGACCTCACCGCCCGGGAGTTTCGCGACGCGCTCGAGGTGAACCTGGTGGCGCCGTTTCTGCTCACCCGAGCGGTGCTGCCGGCGATGCAGGCCCAACGCTACGGACGCATCATCAACATCTCGTCCTCGGCGGGCCGGATGGTGAGCACGTTAGGCGGCGCCCATTACACTGCCTCCAAGGCGGGACTGCTCGGCCTAACGCGCGCGGCGGCGAAGGAGCTGGGGCCGTTCGGCATCACGGTGAACGCGGTGTGTCCGGGCATGATCGATACCGAGCTGACGCGCGAGCACGCGGCGCCCGACGTGCTCGAGCGCCTGGCCGCCGGCTATCCCGTGCGCCGCCTCGGGACCGCGCTGGAAGTCGCGAACCTCGTGTGCTTCGCCGCGTCCGAGGCGGCGGGGTACCTCACCGGGACGTCGCTCGACATCAACGGCGGCGATCTCATGATGTGACCCCGTGACCACCAGATGAAAGAGAGCACCCGCGTCCTCGTCGCCCTCGCGGCCGCCATCATCCTCGGCGCGATCATCGCTGCGTTAGGCAGCGGCACGCTGCTCCGCGCGGCAGACGCCATCGCGCCCATCGGGACGCTCTGGGTGAACGCCATCCGGATGACGGTCATCCCGTTGGTCGTCTCGCTGCTCATCACCGGCATCGCATCGGCGAGCGACGTCAGCGCGATCGGAAGAACCGGCGGCCGCACGATCGTGGTGTTCGTCGTCCTGTTGGGCGCGACCGCGATCGTCATCGTTCCGCTCGCCTCGTTTCTGTTCGCGCTGCTGCCGCTCCCGGCATCGGGTGGCGCCAGGGCGATGCTCCCCGCGGGCGCCGCCGAGGCGGCGAAGCAGCTGTCGGCCGGCGGCCAGGTGACGAGTTTCGGTGCGTGGCTCACGTCGCTGATTCCATCGAATCCCGTCGCCGCCGCGGCCGAGGGCGCGATGGTCCCGCTCATTCTGTTCACGCTCATTCTGGCGATCGCGATCGCACGAAGCCCCGACGCGACGCGGCAGCCGCTCGTCGACGCCGCCCGCGCGTTAGGCGACGTGATGATGCGCATCGTGCGCTGGGTCGTGTTCGTCGCGCCGATCGGCGTGTTCGCGCTGGTGCTGCCGCTCGCGGCACATCTCGGCGGTTCCGTGGCCGGCGCGATCGGCGTCTACATCGCCGCGTACACGCTCGGCAATCTCACGGTGATCCTGCTGCTCTATCCGGTCGTCGCGGCCTTCGGCGGAATTCCCATGGGGCGGTTCGCGCGCGCAGCGCTTCCGGCGCAGCTCATCGCATTCAGCTCGAGCTCGTCCATCGCATCGCTGCCCGTGCTCATGGAGAGCGGCGAACGCGGGCTCGCGCTCTCGGATCGCATCACCGGCTTCGTGCTGCCGCTCGCGGTCTCGATGTTCAAGATCGGCGCGCCGGTGTCGTGGACCATTGGTGCATTGTTCGTCGGATGGTTCTACGGAATTCCATTGCATGCGCGCGAGCTCGCAACCGTCGGCGTTGCGTCCGTGTTTCTGGCGTTCGTGGCGCCGGGCGTGCCGCGCGGCGCGTTCATCATGCTCACGCCGCTGTTCGTCGCGATCGGCCTCCCGCCCGAGGGCATTGGCATCTTGATCGCCGTCGATGCGCTGCCGGATACGATCGCGACCGCACTCAACGTCACGGGCGATCTCGCGGCGGCGGCGTTGGTCGCCCACGCGGAACCGTCTCCCCGTGTGGGTCTTTCGGGTTGACGGCGCCGGCGCCATGATTTGGATCCCTGTCGACGTCTGATCCCCATTCCCCAAACTCAGCTTTTGAAATAATGACCGCTCCCCAACCGCCGAATGGCAACCAGCCCACGCCGTGGACCGCAGGGTCGAAGAGCGGCGCCGTGCAGCACGCCTTCGTGAATGCGCGCATCGCCGACATCAATCGTCACGCGCTGTCCCGGCTGTTCACGCCGACCTTGGATGCGCTCAAGGCGACCGATCCGTCGCTCCGTAAGGCATCGCGGAAGAAGCTGGAGGAGGCGTTCATGCACATGCAGCAGCGGCTGCAGACGGCGCCGCTGACGATCAATTTCGTGGCCACGAAGTGGTTCATGACGCCGAACAACTACGACAGCTACACGCAGATGTACGAGCGCGCCGTGAAGGCGGGTCAGATGAAGCTTCAGGATTCGCCGCTCAACCCGGCGGCAATCCGCGTCGCCGCTGATGATCGCGCGACGTTTCCCAAGACCGCCGTCGACGCCGATTTCGAGGTGACGGGCATGGGCGGCCGCTGGAGGAAATATGATCTCAAGGCAACGGCCGCTCCCGGCGTTGGGCGCGGACTCGCGCCGGGCGGCCGAGGGTTCGGCGACGCCGTCGTGAAGATGGCGCCCGGTGCGCTCAACAAGTCGGCGGCTGGCGAGTACACGGCGACCAACCCGCAATTCGACCCGCGCACGAAGCAGGTGTTCGCGGCGTTGGACTATGGGCGTCGCCCGCACGGCGCGTGTTTCGACTACGGCTACAGCCATCTCGTGCTATCCGACAAGTTCAGGCGCGATGCGATCTACTTTGGCGGCGACACGTTCGGCGTGATGGAAGGAAAGTCGGTGACCGCGGAAGACCAGGTGTCGTACGACGTGTTGGCGGCGGTGTATCTCAAGGCAAATCCTGATCTGCGGCGCGATCTCTTGTCGAGCTGTCTTCGCGACGGAACGCTCGGCGACACGAAGGAGAAGGATCTGTTGCTCGAGGCGCATCTGTTCGAGGCCGTGCGGTTCAGCGGCGGTGCCGTGGCGATGTACGTGTCGGGGAAGGATCCACTGGTGCAGGCGGACAACACCAAGCGCCCGATCACGGGCGCCGAGTGGCAAACGATCCAGACGAACGCGCGCACGTTCGCATCGAAGCACGGGCTGCGGCTGTTCTTCGTCGAGTAGCACGCACAGTGGCTCGCGCCGCACGTAGCCCGCTCGGACTTCTCGAAACCACATCGCCCGGCATGCCAACCTCCCGCCGTTGGGTCGTCTCGGTGCTCGCGGCCGCGCTGTGCGCTGCCGTATCGTCGATCGCCGTTGCCCAACGCGGCGTGCCCGTCACACCAGACCACGGCCAACCGCTTCCGATTCCCGGGCGGTCGATGGTCATCACGCGCTATGGTATCGTCGCGGCGAGCCAGCCGCTGGCGGCGAGCGCCGGCGTGCACATGCTCGAGTTAGGCGGCAACGCGGTCGACGCGGCGATCGCCGCGAACGCCGCCAACGGACTCATGGAGCCGGCGATGAACGGCGTCGGCGGCGATCTGTTCGCCATCGTCTACATCGCGAAGACGGGCAAACTGTACGGACTCAACTCCAGCGGATGGTCGGCGAGCGGCATGACGCCCGAGCTGCTCAAGTCCAAGGGACTCGATCGCATTCCCATTCGGGGAATCTGGAGCGTGACGGTGCCGGGCGCGGTCGCGGGATGGCAAGCACTGCACGACAAGTTCGGGAAGTTGCCGCTGTCGACGTTACTCGCGCCGGCGATACGGTACGCGAGTGAAGGGTTCCCGGTCACGCACGTGATCGCGGAAACGTGGGGCGAGTACTTGAAAGTGTTGGGCGCGACTCCGGACGCCGCGAAGACGTATCTCATCGACGGTCACACGCCGCGCGAGGGTGAGATCTTCAGGAATCCGGACCTTGCGCGAACGCTCACCTTGATCGCGAAGCACGGCCGCGACGGATTCTACAAGGGTGCGACCGCCGACTCCATTCTCTCGACCGAACACGAGCTCGGCGGCACGATGACGGCTGCCGACCTCGCGGACTTCGAGCCGGAATGGGTGACGCCGCTGCACGTCGACTATCGCGGCTGGACGGTGTACGAGCTGCCGCCTAACACTCAGGGCATCGGCGCGTTGATGATGCTGCAGATGATGTCGCACTATCCGATGGGCGCGTACGGATTCCACGCCACGCGAGCGCTGCACGTGACCATGGAAGCCAAACAACTGGCTTACGCCGACGTCCTTCGGTACGTGGGCGATCCGCGTCTCGCCAACGTCCCCGTGGCGCAGATGCTCGACTCGGCGCACGCGGCCGCGCGTGCGGCGACGATCGATTCGACACGCGCGGTGTGCAGCGCCGCGCCGTCGGAGTTTTCGTCGATCACCGACAAGAAGGGCGGCGACACGATTTATCTCACCGTGATCGATGCCGATGGTGACATCGTGTCGTTGATTCAAAGCAACTATGATGAGTTCGGTTCGGGGCTCGTGCCCACGGGCACCGGATTCATTTTGCAGGATCGCGGCGCGCTGTTCACGCTCGACACCGCAATGGCCAACACGCTTGCGCCGCACAAGCGGCCGCTGCACACGCTGATCCCGGGATTCATGCAGAAGGACAGCGTGCGCATCGGGTTCGGCATCATGGGTGGATGGAACCAGGCGCAGGCGCATGCGCAGTTCGTCTCGAACATCGCCGACTACGGCATGAACATCCAGCAAGCGCTCGAGGCGGGGCGGTTCACGAAGCCGGGATTCTCAGGGTGCAACTTCGACATCGAGTCCCGCATTCCCGAGGCGGTGCGCGACTCGCTGTCGGCGATGGGCTACGATCTCACGTTGTACGGTCCGCGCACCGGGCATTTCGGGTGGGGACAGGCCGTGATGGGCACGGACGGCGGCATTCACTACGGTGCGAGCGATCCGCGGCACGATGGCGCGGCGATACCCGAGCAGTTGCCGATCAAGAAGTGACGCGTTGATCGCCGCCCGTCAGCGTGATCGATGCGGTCTTGTCCATACACGTCTGCGAACACCCATCCCGGGCGGTAATCAGCCACGATTTCCTGCGCAACATTCCGCGGAGTATAGAGACGTCCCTCGGTGAATCCGAGACGCCGGAGCGCGGGAGTTAGGAGTCTATCGTTGCAGCCTAACGCGCGTCATACCGCCACTCGCTCCTCGATGACGACGAGATCGTCGAGCACCGAGATCGTACTCGCCGAAGCCGACCCAGGATGGTCGGAAGCGTTTACGGTGGAAACCGAACGAATCCGGCCCGCCTTCGGCGCGCTTCTCATTGCGCTCCACCATATCGGCAGCACAGCCGTTCCGGGCCTTCGTGCCAAGCCGGTCATCGACATGCTCGCGGTGGTCTCGAATGTCCACGCGCTCGACGCTCAGGCTGCCCGGTTCCAGGCGCTCGGCTATGAGGTCATGGGCGAGTTCGGCCTACCCGGTCGTCGATATTTTCGCAGAGATGATCCCCACGGCGTTCGTACTCACCAAGTGCACGCCTACGCACAACAATCGTCAAGCGAAATCGAGCGCCATCTCAATTTTCGGGACTATATCCGCGAGCACCCGGAGACCGCCCGCGCGTACGCCAACTTGAAACAGCGGCTCGCCGCCGACTGCCATGGCGACGTGCGGTGTTACAGCGATGGGAAGGCAGCCTTCATCCGCGAGATAGAGCAACGCGCAGCGCTGTGGAAGGCTACTTCTAGCCGTTAGCACCGGCCGTCATCCGCGGCGCGACACGGTGAAGCTGCATGCCGCCCAAACGCTTCGCGTGGCCTTGTCAATGAATCAAGAAAGCCCGCGCGGCGCTCCTCCACGAGTTGCGCATCGCGCCGGCGCCCGTATAGTTCATTGCACACGTTAGGCGGCTGACAAACATCCTCGCGGGCCATGCCTCGACTGCTTGCCTTACTTCTGCGCCCAGTCTTCTACCTCGGGCTGCGCTTTATCGACTGGGACCCCTGGGAGCGCCTCAGCAGGAACATCGCTCCCACACTGTTCGGATCGGGCTCACGCCACGATTTCCGGTGGTATTTCGAGGGCGAGTCGCATGTCAGGGTCGAGTCCGTGGACACATTGTGCGATTGGCTCGCTGGCTGCGACTATGTACGCGACTCCGATCTCTTTTTCGAGCCCGACTATTGGCAGCATCCCAAGACGTTCGAGCAGCTGCGCAAGGGTGACTGCGAAGATCATGCTCTCTGGGCGTGGCGAAAGCTGACGGAACTTGGACTTCCCGCGGAGTTTTATGTCGGTCGGTGGCGTACTGGGAAGGAGGCTCAGCCTGGATGTCACGCGTGGGTCGTGTTCCAGGATGGCGGCATCCAGTATCTGCTCGAGGCCACCGGATCTTCCCGTGAAACGATAGTACGCCGGCTCGATGACGTGCGCGGCGACTACTTCCCGCACTTTGCTGTCGATGCAGCCTTTACTTCGTCTGCGTTCGGCGGCTACATGCTGTATTTGAAAGAGGAACGCGCGAAGCGAAGCGCTACGCACCCCGCACAAGATGGCCACAGGCATTTTCACCATGGCGACACCAGCCATCGACATCGCGTGAGCTAGCTATGACCGATCTTCTCTGGCACATCGCGCTGTTCTGCCTTCCGGCGCCCGTCGTCGGCATCGCCGCTGTTGCCCTGACGCGGCGGCTTACGTGGCGCCGGGCCCTTTTGGGGGCACTGCTCGCGCAGTGGGTCATCATTCTCGGCGTTGCCGCTCGGGCGCAGATCGGCTTCCGAGCCTGTGCTGGGCACGATGAGCCCTGCCTGCAAAGCCTCGCCGCGCCGGTCAGCGCTCAGGAGTTGACGCACTTGAGGCTCGAGCTCCTCCTCGTGCTCGGCGTCGGTGGCACGCTGAGCACCCTCGCCGTCGGAGCGCTCGCAACGCTGGCGGTGCGACGGCTGTGGCCCCCGAGCATCGACCGCGCGCTCTCCTGAGTGCTCGGCCTAACGGGAGGAGGAACTCGACTGCCTCACGGAACGGGAGCCCGTGAGACGACGCGCAACCTCCAGAGCGCGTGCGTCGAGAGCAGAAAGCCGAACGTCCCGATCACGCCAAGCGCATAGAGGGTCCAGACGAAAAAGAACGCTCCCGCCGACCGGCGGACACCGACCCGCTCCGGTCATGTGGACGACCGGTATCACCACGGCCACGAGCGATCCGAGCAGGAGGATGATCAAGCCCAACCGCCGCTCGCTCCACAGCCAGCGCTCCACACGAGTAAACGACCAGGATGCCGATAGCGATGAGATTCGAGAGGCCTCCACCGGTGAATCCAAGTACAATGTCCTCCGCGATGTGGAACGAGATCAAGAGAATCGAGAGCATCGATGTCACGACGAGAAGGACGTTGGGCTTCATCGCGCACTCTCCGGGAGGTTGGCTTCGAGGCACTGCAGGCGTTCGTACGAATAGGGTGTGGTTCCGGTTTGGGTGTCAACGCCTGCAAGCGCTCCAGGACGCGGTCGAATGCCGACCGGCAGTTCGAGTCGGGCGGAAGCTCGATGACTTCCAGCGCGGCCAGCGTGGATGCGACCACCATTCCGAAGTCCTAACGCACCAATCATTTCCACCTGATCGCGAAGAGGCGTCAATGCGCTGGAACGGTCTATGAGTGGCAATCGGCTGCCCTTCATTATCTTGGCTCTTCGGGATTTCGTGTGGGTGATCTCAGGTGTGGGAAGGCGTACTGAGCTCTGAGGCGCGGAGGCCGTGACCGCGTGGCGAGTCTCCACCCGAAAAGCCACAGGGAGAGATCTACGACAAACGCTCAAAAGGAAAACAAAAAGGATTGCAAATGATGGAGAAGATCGCTGCCACGCGAGGGAAGGTGCGTTGTTCGCGCGCGTGACC